>CAMNHX010000352.1 GCA_946539945.1 uncultured Desulfobulbus sp.
CATAACTACATGGGTCACACCCGCATCTGCCATCTGCCGCAGAAGCGCCTGCAAGGCCAAGGTATCTGGCGTGGTCAGGGGAGCTTCCTGCAGAACATGGACGCCTCCTTCGTCGTGATACCGGTAGTTCACTGTGCCGATCACACCGCAGCGGAAACCGGCAGCCAAGAGCATCCCTTCAATCAGCCAAGTGCTGGTGGTTTTGCCGTTGGTCCCGGTCACGCCGATGCAGCAGAGCCGACTGGCCGGACGGTCATACCAGGCAGCAGCCAGTGCGGCCAGCGCCTGACGGGACTCATCCACCGGAATGCGGATGACCGGCCAGTCCGGGTTGATGCAGTCCCGGTCTGCCACAACCGCGACGCAGCCTTTGTTGATGGCCTCTTCGACATACAAATGCCCTGCGGTCGCATGACCGGGCAGGGCGACAAAGAGTGAGCCTGGACTCGCCTGACGGGAGTCACAGACCAAGGCGGAAAGAGGCGTGTTCAAGGCATCTGCAGACAAACCGGCAGGAATTTCAAGACCGGCAGCCTGCAGCACCTCGCCCAAGAGATGCGTGGGGCTTTTGCTCATGGTTCATTTAGAGTCAAGGTACACTCGTTTGCCCCGAGCAAAGAAGCCCCTGCCCGGGGAGACTGCGCAACAACCGTGCCGCTTCCCCGGATGTTCACCTTCAGCTTGTAGGGTGTCATTTTCTGGAGCGCCTTGCGCAGACTCAAGCCCTGCAAGGCAGGCATGGTGGCTGTCCGGGTTTCGCCTTCCTCAAAGGTTTTGGGACCCGCAAGCCGCTGGCTGATAAAAAACTGGTGTTTGTTGTCCTCATTCAGGGCAGGGGGTGCTGTTGCCTGTGCAGGCTGTGGCGGATGCGCTTCAGCATAGCTCAAGATCCTGCTGCCCAACTGCACCAGTGTGTCGTCTTTCACCGCTTTCTGCTCCTGCGGTCTCATGGCGCTACTTTCTACTGCAAGCACCAGGAGGTATTTGGGATACTGAGCCGGAACCATGCCCACAAAGAGGCGCTGCATGGCAAGCCTTCCCGGATCGCCTGTAAAGTTGCGCTGCATCTTTTCCGCCTGATACAGAATCTTGTTGTCTGGCGCGGAAAGCCAGTCGGCAAAGAGGTTACGGCGTATCTTCACGCCAAGGGCCGGATCCAGGATATGCGTCCAAGTGGAGGTATCCTTGCGGTACAAACGGTTTTTTGTGGCGTGATCGTAAATGGAATCTATCACAAAGGGTGTGATGCGCCAGCCACCGTTGACCAGACTGGCCAGAGTGGCCCCGATCTGCACGCCTGTGATCGCGGTTGGGCGGCCTTCCTGGCTTTCCTGCGAGGCTCCGCCTTCCCAGGCGCTGGACACAGGGTCATACAGACGGATGCGTCGGGAAAAACTGTCCAGCATATCGGGCGAAAAGCCGTAGTCAGGCGCTGCAACTGTAACCGGCAAGAGCGGATCGCCTTCAACCCCTCCCCGCTCAATGGCTGCTGCCCGCACCAGCACAGGACGGATGAGATCGCAGTCCAGCAGTTGGCTGTAAATGCGGTTTTCCCGACTGCCTTCCTGCGCCTTCCAGAAGTAGTTGGGATTAAAGGAGGGCTGGTTGACCAGGGCCAGAATGCGTCCCGTACCTGGCTCAAGCAAAAGCCCCATGCCCTTTTCCAATTTTTGGGAGTTCAGATAGGTCTTGATGACCTGCTCCAAGCGGCGCTGGAGGTGCAGATCCAGGGTCAGAATCAGATCAACCCTGCCAGCCCCCACGTTTTGCTGCCCTTTGAGATCAATGCCCGGAGGGATGGGGTTGCTCCGCTGGGTGTGCGAGGACAAAACTGCATCATAGCGGCCTTCCAGCCCGGCCAGACCGGTATTGCCATCCATAAAGCCCAAGACATGGGATGCTGCAGTGTGGGCCGGATAAAAACGATACTCTGCCGGGGTGCAGAACACTCCCGGCAGATTCAGGGCCGCGATCTCCGCAGCCTGCGGCTCTTCCAGCATATCCGCAAGCCTGATCAACTCTCTGGAACTTTTCAGACGGCGCTCAATGCTGGCAGGCTGCTTGCCGGTCGCCTGCGCCAGGGCCTGGGCCGTGTCCTTGTAATCCGTCACCTCGGCAGGCCGTGCGTTCAGGCTGTACAAACGATAGCTGACCGCCAGCTCGTTGAAGTTCTGATCGTAGATAAAACCCCGCAAACTGGAAACCGCAGGCCGGACACCTGTCGTCTGGCCGGACAGTTTACTGACAGCAGACTGGAAAATGTCCAAAAGGAAGGGTGAAAATTCATACAGCGATGTTGCGATCACAAACAGTGTGATCGCAACAGCGCCAGTTTTGAAAACAGTCCACCTGTTTTTGTTTTTGAAGGCAGGAATCTTTGACATGCCCTTTTACGGATGTTGAACCTGATCCTTGGTCGGCTCAAACAGTTGAAACCGTGCCGCAGCCATTTTGCTGATCCGCTCTCTGGATCCCAGGTTGGCCCGGGTAGAGAGCAAGAGGATGTGCTGATTGTCCAGAGCGAGGTATTGCTGTTCTGCCTGCGTTCTCACCGCCTGCTCCGACGCGATCCGGGCGTGCATGGTCACGGAAAAAACCAGTCCGACGCAAAAGGCGCAGACTGCAAGGATCAGCAGTCCCACCTTTTGTCTTGCAGTCAGAGGAATGGTCAGTAGCCATTCTCCTGCCTGGACCAGAAGCGAATGCCGTTTGCGTCGCAGATATGGGGTTCTGTACGTTTTGTTATGGACTATGCTGGTCATGGTTCTTCCTCTTCTCTTCTTCTGTTTTACCCGCCCTGAACAGGCGGCTCTCCATGAACCGTTCTCCAAACCGTTCTGCAAAACTTACGCAAACCTGATCAAATCTATCTAAACGTGATCG
>CAMNHX010000353.1 GCA_946539945.1 uncultured Desulfobulbus sp.
TGCACTACACCGCCGAATACGGCATTGCCGCCCACTGGAAATACAAGATGGGTGACAGCGTGAATACGCTGCGCACCGGCGATGAAGACCGCTTTGCCTGGGTTCGCCGCCTCCTGGAGACGCAGCAGGAATCCGACGCGACCGATTTCGTCCACGATCTCAAGATCGACATGTTCGCCGATGAGGTCTTCGTCTTCTCGCCAAAGGGCGATGTGATCAACCTGCCGGCCGGGGCCACCCCTGTGGACTTTGCCTACAGCATCCACTCGGATATCGGCAACCGCATGGTCGGCGCGAAGGTAAACGGTCGTATTGTCCCCTATGACCATATTCTGCAGAACGGCGACATTGTTGAAATCCGCACTTCCAAATCCGCTCCCGGCCCCAGCCGTGACTGGCTCACCTTCGTCAAGAGCGGCTCTGCCCGGACGAAGATCAAGCAATGGTACAAGAAAGAGCGGAGGGAAGAAAACATCCTGCGCGGCCGCTCGATGCTTGAAGACGAACTGCGGCATATGGGTGGGCCCCTTGACATCGCGCTGAGCGATGAGATCCTGCATCCGGTCATGAAGCGGCTTTCCTTCAACGATGAGGAGGACCTTTTTGCCGCAATTGGCTATGGCGGAATCACCGTCGTACGCGTGGCAAACCGCCTGCGCGACGATGTGAAGAGCGTAAAGCAGGAACACCGCAGCGCAATCGAGAAGGTCAACGATGCTGCAGAACGGCGTGAACAGCAGGCCCGCCGCAGTACCAAGGCAGTGCATGGCATTCTGGTGGAAGGCCTTGACAACTGTCTGATCAAATTCTCACGCTGCTGCACACCGGTTCCCGGGGATGATATCATCGGTTTTATCACCCGCGGGCAGGGTGTCTCCATCCACCGCACCGACTGCCAGAACTACCGCAAGCGGCCCAACACGCCGGAAAACGAAGGCCGGTGGATCAAGGTGGAATGGGCAGATACCATAACCGACATCTATGTCACCACCATCACCATCTCGTCCAAGGACCGCAGTGGTCTGGTCATGGATATCGCCACCGTTCTCAACTCGCTGAACGCGAAGGTGCGCAATCTCTCCTCCCGCAGCGTGGGGTACGGACAGGCGGTTACGGTGGTTTCCCTTGAGGTCAAGAGCATCACGGAACTGCGCTATATCATGAACCGTCTCGCCGGCGTTGCCGGTGTGACGAGTGTCATGCGAAACGGAAGTTGATTCCCATATAAAACCAGGTTCTGCAAGTATCAAGTATAAAGAAGTACTTTGGCAATTTACATTCAAAATCTTGTTTGAGGTGAGCGACCATGTTGATCAAAACCCTGACGGTAGGGCAGATTGAAACCAATTGCTACGTTGTAACCAACGAGAACACGCTCGAATGCGTGATCATTGACCCAGGCGATGAAAGCAACTATATCATGAACTATCTGGAAGAAAACCATCTGAAGTGCGAAGCCATCTTCCTGACCCACGGTCACTTTGACCATGTTCTTGCCGTAAATGCCATTATGGAGCAGACTGGCGCAGAGGTCTATATCTGCCCCCGCGATGACGCGAACATCACCGGGGACCGTAATTACTGCTTTATGCTCCCCGAAGGCGGGCATCACTATGACGAGGGCGATGTTCTCCGTTTTGCCGGTCTGACTTTCCAGATTCTGGCCACACCGGGGCACACGCGCGGCGGTGTTTGCATTATCTGCGAGAACGCCCTTTTCTGTGGTGATACGCTTTTCCGCGGCAGCTGCGGGCGTGTGGATCTGCCGGGCGGCGACATGATGACAGAGTTGCAGAGTCTGAAGCGTCTTTGTGACCTGCCCGGTGACTATGAAGTCTATCCCGGCCACATGGACAGCACCACCCTCGAGCGCGAGAGGAACTTCAACTATTACTGCCGCGAAGCGATGAGGAGATGCTGAATGATGGATGCTCCCTGTCTTGTTATTCTGGCTGCCGGTATGGGCAGCCGCTTCGGCGGGCTCAAGCAGATTACGCCCGTAGATGATCATGGCCATGCCATCATCGATTTTTCCCTCTTTGACGCCTATCGCGCCGGCTTTCGCAAGGTGGTCTTTGTAATCAAGCACGCCATTGAAGATGATTTCCGCCGGACAATTGCCGACCGCATGAGCAAATATTTCGATGTGCGCCTTGCCTTTCAGGAGCTCGACCGTCTCCCTGAGGGCTTCACCATCCCCGAAGGCCGGGTAAAGCCCTGGGGAACCGCACACGCAACGCTCTGTGCCGCAGAAGAGATTAACGGTCCCTTTGCCGTCATCAATGCAGATGATTTCTATGGTCCCGGCGCCTATCAGGAGCTCTACCGCTTTTTGTCCGGTGAACGACAGACAAATGAGCACGCCATGGTCGCCTACCGGCTGCGCAATACCGTCACTGAAAACGGTACGGTTGCGAGGGGTATCTGCTCCGTTGAGGATGGCTGCCTTGTGGATGTTGTGGAGCGCACCAAAATCGAAAAGCGCGGTACTGATGCCGCTTTCACAGAGGACGGAGAGCATTGGGAGCCCCTTTCCGGCGATCTCAGCGTCAGCATGAACTGCTGGGCCTTTGGCCACGGAATGATGGATGAGCTGAAGAGCCGTTTCCCCAGCTGGCTGGAGGAGAACATCCCCGTCAACCCGGAAAAATGCGAATACTTCCTGCCCTTTGTTGTCAACGCCATGATCCAGGAAAAACGCGGCATCGTTCGCGTTCTCAACTGCAATGAGACCTGGTATGGCATCACCTATCGCGAAGATTTGCAGAGCGTGGTCAACGCCATTGCCGCCATGCGTGCAAAGGGAATCTATCCGGAGACCCTGCTTGACTGATTATAACTGAAAGGAACCATTGCCATGACCGTACTTGTT
>CAMNHX010000354.1 GCA_946539945.1 uncultured Desulfobulbus sp.
CCATGGACTTTCAAAAGTACTGGATGCAGAACTTCATGGATTTGGTCCAGGAGGGCAACGTGGGGCTGGTCCAGGCCACGCGCAAGTTCGATCCCTACCGGGGCGTGAAGTTTTCGTATTACGCGGCCTACTGGATCCGGGCCTACATCCTCAAGTTCATCATGGACAACTGGCGTCTGGTGAAGATCGGCACCACCCAGGCCCAGCGCAAGCTCTTCTTCAGCCTGAACAAGGAAAAGAAGCTTTTGGAGGCGCAGGGCTTCAAGCCGGACGTGAAGCTTCTGGCCGAGCGCCTGCACGTGAAGGAGAGCGAAGTCATGGAGATGAGCCAGCGCATGGACAACTGGGACCTTTCCCTGGAAGCGCCGGTCAGAAGCGACTCGGAAGACGAGCAGAAGAACTTTTTGCCCGCAGGTGGTCCGGGTATTGAAGAGGTAGTGGCCAGCCAGCAGATGCGCGAGCGTCTTGCCAAGGTACTTGCCACTATTGACAACAAGCTGAACGACAAGGAGCGCAAGATACTGCAGACCCGGCTGCTCACCGACGAGCCGCAAACCTTGCAGACCATTGCCGACGATTTTGGCATTTCCCGGGAGCGGGTACGCCAGATTGAAGCCAACCTGCTGAAAAAACTCCGGCGGCAACTGGAAAAGGACTTGCCTGACATTCAGGATTTTCTGGATGGCGACAATATCGTGGCTGCCGGTCCCGGCGATTGAAGCCAGCCGTAGCAGGTTTTTTCCCATGGCAGGGAATCTTGCAAAAGAGCCGCGATAGAGTGGATTACCACTTTGTAACTTACTGATTTTTCACGCCTTTACCTGCGTTGATGAGCGCAGGTTTTGAATTTTTCAAGGTTCCCTATTGTTATTGTAGAGTGTCATCAACAACCATACGTTTTTTGTCTTACTCCAATCATTCCATGAAAGTACCTCTGCTTGACCTCAAACCCCAGCTTGAAACCCTGCGCCCCCAACTGCTCGAAGCCCTGACCAGGGTCCTGGATTCCACCGGCTACATTCTTGGGCCGGAAGTTGCCCATCTTGAAACACGGATCGCAGCCTACTGCGGCACTGCCCACGCAGTGGGGCTGTCCAGCGGTACGGATGCGCTTCTGGCCGCGCTCATGGCTCTGGACATTGGCCCGGGCGACCGGGTGCTGACCACGCCCTACAGCTTCTTTGCCACCATGGGTGTGGTTTTGCGCACAGGCGCTCTGCCGGTCTTTGTGGATATTGAGGCGGACAGCTTCAATATGGACGCAAGCCAGGCAGCAGAAGCCCTGGCTGCTGACCGCAAACAGGGCGGCACAATCAAGGCCATTCTGCCGGTTCACCTTTACGGCCAGTGCGCGGATATGCCGAAACTGACCGCCTTGGCCGCTGAATACGGGATTCCCCTGATTGAAGACGCGGCCCAGGCCATTGGCGCGGAATGCCCCTTTCCCCAGGCAGACGGTTCAGTGGTCTGGAAGCGCAGTGGCAGCATGGGACTGGCAGGCTGCTTTTCGTTTTTCCCCAGCAAGAATCTGGGCGGCGTGGGCGACGGTGGTATGTTGACCACCCCAGACGCCCAGTATGCTGAAACAGTGCGTTCAGTGCGCAATCACGGCGCTGAAACCCGCTATTATCATAAGCGGGTGGGTGGCAATTTCCGGCTGGATGCCCTGCAGGCCGCAGTGCTGACAGTCAAGCTGGACTTTCTGGACACTTGGCACAAGAAACGGGCTGCCAATGCAGCGCAGTATCGCAAACTCTTTGCCGAGGCGGGTTTGGTTGACAATCCGGTCCGCCTGCCCAAAGAAGTCTGGGCGCAGGTGGAGGGGGCAGAGAGCCATTGCCACCACAGCTACAACCAGTTTGTCATTCGGGTGCGCAACCGCGCTGAACGCGACGCTCTGCGCCAGTTTCTGCTGGATCATGAGATCGGCTGCGCCATCTACTATCCGCTCTGTCTGCACCAGCAGGAATGCCTGCCAGAGGCGGTGCGCGGGGCGCATTTGCCCCTTGCCGAGGCAGCGGCAGACACCAGCCTGGCCCTGCCGATCTTCCCGGAGCTGCAGCCTGAACAACTGGTTTTTGTGGTGGAAACCGTGCAAAAGTTTTATCAAGAGCGTTGAAAGTGCAGCCTTTGGGCTGCTGTGTGAAAAATTCCCGCTGGCAGGCGGGAATTTTTTTATTATTTTTCCGGGTTCAACTCTGCTGTTGCCCGGTACGATGAACAATCAAGGAGTGAAGGAGATGGTTGAACGCATTCCCATGTCAGTAACCGGAAACAAACAGCTCCGCGAGGAACTGGAGCGACTGGAGCGGGTGGAGCGCCCTGACATCATCAAGGCCATTGAGGTAGCCCGTGGGCACGGTGACTTGAGCGAAAATGCCGAATACCATGCGGCCAAGGAACGGCAGGGCATGGTGGAGGGCCGCATCATGGATTTGAAAGATAAGCTGGGCCGGGCCGAGGTGATTGACTGCACCAGGGTCAATGCCAAGCGGGTGGTTTTTGGTACAGTCATCACGCTCTACGACGTGCAGACCGAAGAGGAAGTCACCTACCGGCTCTTGGGGCCTGAAGAGGTGGACGTGAAAAACGGGGTTATTTCCTTCCTGTCGCCCTTGGGCAACGCGCTTCTGGGCAAGGAAGAGGGGGACGATGTGTCGGTGAAGACGCCCAAGGGTGTTCTGGAATACGAGGTCGTCAAAATTGTCGCAGCGGACACCCCCTGAAGGCGCATCCATCTGCGGCTGAAACCAAAGAGGCAAGCGATGAAAATTCTCGTGATTGGCAGTGGTGGACGTGAACACGCCCTGGTCTGGAAACTGCGCAAGTCGGACGCCAACCATCAGGTGTACTGTGCGCCG
>CAMNHX010000355.1 GCA_946539945.1 uncultured Desulfobulbus sp.
TCAAGCGCGGATCTGCCACACTGTGCCGCAGGACCAGATTCAGTTCATTCCTGATGGCTTCGGCCACCCGCTTGGGTCGTGAGCTTTCGGGCTTTTCCAGTCCCGGCAGCTTGAAGTCAAAATCCATGGGCTACAGGGTTGCCTCCACCTCGTCCAGCACAAAGGCTTCCAGATGATCACCCACCTTGATGTCGTTGAAGTTCTCCACGCCAATGCCGCATTCAAAGCCGGCCAGCACTTCCTTGGCATCATCCTTGAAACGCTTGAGCGAGGCGATCTTGCCGGTATAGATCACCACCCCGTCACGCAGAACCCGGACCCGGGCGTTGCGCTGCACCTTGCCGTCAATCACGCCGCAGCCAGCAATCAGGCCGATCTTCGGGACCTGGAAGGTTTCGCGCACCTCTGCCGTGCCAATGACCCGCTCCTCATAGACCGGCTCCAGCATACCCTTCATGGCCTTTTCAATGTCTTCCAGCGCGTGATAGATGACATCATAGGACCGCACGTCCACGCCCTCATGCTCGGCCAGCTCCTTGACCTTGACCGAAGGCCGCACGTTGAAGCCAATGACAATGGCATCCGAGGCAGAGGCCAGATGGATGTCGCTTTCCGTGATCGATCCTGTGCCCTCGTGCAGTACGTGGACGCGGATGGTCTCGGTGGAGAGGTTCTCTGCTGCCTGACCAAAGGCTTCCAGCGTACCCTGCACGTCGGCACGCAGGATGACCTTCAGCTCCTTCATGTCCTGTTCAGCCATCTTCTCAAAGAGGTTGTCCAGGGACACCTTGGAAGCCTGGGCCAATTCGCTTTCCCGCGCCTTGAGTTGGCGGGCCGAGGCAACGGTCTTGGCCATCTTTTCGTCAGTCACCACCAGAAACTGGTCGCCTGCTGAAGGCACGCCGGAAAGCCCCTGCACCTCCACCGGAATGGCTGGCCCGGCTGCCTTGACCTGCTCGCCGCGTTCATTGGTCAGGGTACGCACCTTGCCGCTATACATACCAGCCACCAGATTGTCGCCGGGCTTGAGTGTGCCTTCCTGAACCAGAACCGTTGCCACCGGGCCGCGGCCCTTGTGGAGTTGGGCCTCAATGATCACACCCCTGGCCTTGCGCCCGGGATCCGCCTTGAGTTCCAGAATCTCTGCCTGAATCTGGATGGATTCCAGCAGTTCGGCAATACCAATGCCCTTCTTGGCCGAGGTTTCACAGTAAATCGTCTGACCACCCCAAGCCTCGGGAATGAGACCAAAGTCGCTCAACTCGCGGCGCACCCGCTCCGGGTCTGCGCCGTCCTTGTCGATCTTGTTGACCGCAACCACAATCGGCACTTCCGCTGCCTGGGCATGGGAAATGGCCTCCTTGGTCTGCTCCATGACCCCGTCGTCCGCTGCCACGACCAAAACCACGATGTCCGTGACCTTGGCGCCCCGGGCGCGCATCTCGGTAAAGGCCGCATGACCGGGTGTGTCCACAAAGGTGATGCCGCCGCCTGCCGCGTTCTTGACGTGATAAGCGCCGATGTGCTGGGTAATGCCACCTGCCTCGCCCAGAGCCACGTCGGTCTTGCGGATGGCGTCCAGAATGGAGGTCTTGCCGTGGTCAACATGGCCCATGACCGTAACCACCGGCGGACGCGGCAGGGCCTCACCGCCCTGCTCCTCTTCCAGAGCTTCCAGGGCTTCCAACTCCAGCTCGGCGTGCATGGCCTGCTCCACCTCAAAGCCGAAGTCAGTGGCCACCAGAGAGGCTGTGTCCAGATCCAGGGACTGGTTCACCGTGGCCATGACCCCCAGTTTCATCAAGGCGGTAATGACTTCAGTGGCCTTGACGCTCATGTGCTTGGCCAGATCCGCCACAGTGATGCTCTCCACCACCTTGATGCGGCGCTTGATGGCCTTGGTTTCAGCCACAGGCTGGACTTCCCGCTCCTGACGCTGGTCCTTGCGCTTCTTGCCCTTGCGATGCCGGACGTATTCGCCCTCGCTGTCGCTGCCCATGAAGTCATCGCGACCTCCCTTGCCCTTGCGGCTGCCACCGCCTCTGGAGATCCGCCGATCCAGCGCCTCGTCCTCCGGGACTGCCACCACGCGGCGACTGTTTTTCTTCCTGTTGCGTCCTGCATTGCGGTTTTCCTGTCCACTGCCTGCATCTGCCGGGGATGCTGCTGAAGCTGCGCCAGTACCTGTCCGCCCGCCTGATCTGGAACCAGAGGCTGGCCGTGCCGACCGTTGCTGCTGGGCCGGGCGCTCCGGTTCCGGGGGTGTGGTGGGAATTTCCACCCGTCCCACCACCTTGGCCAGTGGTCTTGGACGCTCCCCCTGTCCTCCCTGACCAGAACGATTCCGATCTCTCCTGGACCGGGTCTTTTTCTGCTGGTTCTGTTGATTGCGCTGGTTCTGCTGCCGACGTTCCGGGTCCGCAGGCGTTGCCTCATTCTCTTGGGCAACGGACTGGGGAGAAAGTGACTGTTCCTGTGCAGGCGTGACCGGATCGGGCGACTTTTCTGTTTCTTCAGGCTGAATCACCTTGACCTCGCCAGTCTCTGGCGCGGTCTCTACGGGCTGGTCCACCTTGACCACCTCGCTGGTCTCTGGCGCAGGGGCCGGGGGAGACGCATCCTCTACCGGTGCAGGTCTCTCCGGGCGTGCCACCACCTTGGCCCGCGACTCGCTCGCCTCTACCGCTGGCCGTATCTCTGGAACAGAGACAACAGAGACACGATCTTCTTCCTCTGTCTCGGCAGCCCCGATCTGCGTCTCCAGAAGCCGTGCCTCCGCCTCCTGGGCCTCTTCGGCAAGCGCCCGGGTCTCGGCCAGCTCCTGCTGGCGGGCTGCCTCTTCCTT
>CAMNHX010000356.1 GCA_946539945.1 uncultured Desulfobulbus sp.
CCAGAATGTATTCGATGTTGCGCGCCCCGGTCTCCGTTTCGGTACAGCGGGCCACGATCTGATCCACCACAGCAGACGTGTAGATCAGGGCCATACCCTTGTTTTCCTTGAGGCGCTTTGCCAGGGCCTGCAATTTCAGATCAGCAATGCGTCCCAGCGCAGAGGCAGCCAGACTCCGGTACGGTACAATGGTCATGCGAGCCAAAAGCGCGGGCCGGAAATGCTCGGACAGCACAGGCCGGATCAGCCCGGTGAGCGTGTCCGGATCCATGTCCTCACCACTGTCGCCAGCAGTTGCCTCCTGAATCAGGTCAGAGGCCAGGTTTGAGGTCAACAGCATGATGGTATTTTTGAAACTCACCTCCTTGCCCTCGCCGTCAGTGAGCGTGCCCTTGTCAAAGACCTGATAGAAAAGGTTGAGTACGTCCAGATGCGCCTTTTCTACCTCGTCCAGCAAAACCACGGAGTAGGGTCTGCGCCGCACTGCCTCGGTGAGCATCCCGCCCTCGCCATAGCCCACATAGCCCGGAGGCGAGCCGATGAGTCTGGAGACCGTGTGCTTTTCCTGAAACTCGCTCATATTGATGGACACAATGCTTTCCGCGTCGCCAAAGAGGAGTTCTGCCAAGGTGATGCCGGTTTCGGTCTTGCCCACACCAGAGGGGCCAACCAGCAAAAACACGCCCAGCGGCTGGTTTGGCGCACGCAACCCGGCGCTGGCCGCCTGAATGCCCTTGGTGATGGTCGCCAGAGCCATGTCTTGGCCCTTGATGCGTTCACCCAAAAGCCGGTCCAAATCCCGGATGACAGCGGCCTGTTCCTGGGCCATGCGGCCTACCGGAATGCCGGTCCAGTTGGCCACCACCTGCGCCACCACGTCTTTGCTGACTTCCACATAGATGAGTCCGCCCTGTTTTTCGCGCAAAGCCTCCAGTTTGTTTTTGGCTGCTTCAAAGGCAGCACTTGCCGCTTCTGGCGTGTTTTCCGGTTCAGTGTCCAGAGCCGCACTCTCTGACCCAACCGTTTCCCCGGTTTCGCTCAAGCCACTTGCAGCCAGCATGGCCTCACGAGTGCGGATGTACTCTTCAGCAGCCTCCTTTTCCTCCTGCCAAGCTGTCTGCAGGCTCTCCACTTCGCTGTTCAGCCGTGTGATGCGACTCTCCAGTTCGTTGAAACGCTCGGCATCTACAGCCACCCCCTTTTTCAGATCGCGTTTCAAGCCCTTGAATTCGCGCTCCGCTGCCTGCACAGCCCGCACCTTGTCCTCCAGCGGCGCTGGCTTGGCCGCCAGACTCACCTTGACCCGGGCACAGGCAGTGTCCAGCAGATCAATGGCCTTGTCCGGCAGAAAGCGGCCCTGAATGTAGCGGTGTGCCAGACTCGCCGCTGCCTCCAGGGCCTCGTCCCGCACCAGCACGCCGTGCGCCTTTTCGTAGCTGGCGCGAATACCGCGCAGAATAAGGACAGCAGTGTCCACCGAAGGCTCGTCCAGCTTGACCAACTGGAAACGCCGCGCCAGAGCAGGGTCTTTCTCAAAATATTTTTTGTACTCCTTCCAGGTGGTGGCCGCGCAGGTGCGGATCTCGCCCCGGGCCAAGGCGGGCTTCATCAGGTTGGCCGCGTCAGAACCGCCTGCCGCGCCGCCCGCGCCCACCAGCATATGCGCCTCATCGATGAAAAGCACGATGGGCTTTTCGCTGGCCTTGATCTCGTCCAGAACGCCCTTGAGGCGGCGCTCGAACTCGCCCTTCATGCCAGCGCCTGCCTCCAGAAGCCCCATGTCCAGGGAGAGCAGCGTCACCCCAGACAGGGTATCGGGTACATCTCCTTCCACGATGCGCAGGGCCAGACCTTCCAGAACCGCTGTCTTGCCCACGCCCGGCTCACCCACCAGAATGGGGTTGTTCTTGCGCCGCCGGGCCAGAATGTCAACCATCTGCCGGATTTCCGTATCCCGACCAAAGACTGGGTCGATTTTGCCTGCCTGGGCCTTGGCTGTGAAGTCCTCGCAGAATTTGGCGATGAAACCCTCGCCACCGCTTGCGCCTGATCCCTTGCTTTCACCCTTGCCTGAAGGCAAGGTCATGGTGCTTTCCCTGGAGGCTGATGCCAGCTGGCCAAAGTCCCGCTGCAGTTCATCCCGCTTGATCGCGGCAAGCAGCTCGGTATAGCCCCCTTGGGCATAGACTGCGGGCTTGCGCAGAAAGGCCAGCAGGATCGCGCCGGAACGCAGCTGCGCCAAGCCCAGATCCACAGAGGCAATCAGCCAGGCAGCTTCCAGCAGATCGATCAGAAGAGGCGAGAACACGGGGCGTCCGGCGTTGCCGCTGCGGAAGTCTTCCAGGGTGGCATTGAGAGCAGCTGCCAGTCGCCCCTGGTCCACGCCGAAGCGCTCCAGGGCCAAGGGAATGTCGCTCTGGGCCTCGGCCAGGCAGGCCAACAGGAAGTGTTCCAGACTGACCTCATAGTGTGTGCGGTTGACAGCCTGCCCGGCAGCGGTGTGCAGCGCGGAGGTGGAGAAATCGTTCAGCTTTTCAAGCAGGGATTTGAGATCAACACTGCTCATGGGTTCCTCATTGTGTTGGGGTTATTGGCTTGCGCAGGGGTACGCCTTTCTTTATCGTGCTGACGCACAGAAAAGGCACAGAGGGAGGCATGAAATGCCGCTTCATAACCAAAAAAGGGTCATGACTCGTGTTTCATTACAAAAGCAGCAACTCTGGCGTGATTCAAGAAAAATCAATAAAAAGAGTGTGTTGCTTCTTTGACATCCTCCCTCGCCTAAAGGTGGGGGATTCCTACCGCGTTCAGGAGCAAGACAAGACTCCTGAATCACTTCGATGG
>CAMNHX010000357.1 GCA_946539945.1 uncultured Desulfobulbus sp.
TGCGAAGCACGGTAAAAGTCCATCTCCTGCCGCCTTCCCGGTATTCTCCATGACTCCTTTCCAGCGAAGCGGGAAATGCAGACTTTTCAACGAAGCGGTAAACGAAGTAAAAAGACAAAGCGGAATCGCTTTACAGTATGCTGCTTCGCGGAGAAAAGGACAAAGAAGCAATGTCTAACCACCACAACCATCAGGAGCCAAGCACGATGAGCATTTCCAGACAGATGCGCGAAATGACCGAAAAGTCCTCCATGATCCGCAAGATGTTCGAGGAGGGGATGCGCATGAAAAAAGAGTTCGGCGCAGACCGGGTGTACGACTTCAGCCTGGGCAACCCGGACGTGCCCCCGCCCGTGCAGTTTTCTCAAGTCTTGCAGGCCGTGGCCGCAGACGAGCGGCCCGGCGTACACGGTTACATGCCCAATCCCGGCTTTATGGAAACCCGGGAGGCAGTGGCTGCCCGACTGTCCCGCGAACAGGGATTGCCACTCTCTGCGGCAGACGTGGTCATGACCTGTGGCGCAGCAGGTGCGCTTAACGTCATTTTCAAGGCCCTGCTCGATCCGGGCGACGAGGTTCTGGTTCCTGCGCCCTATTTCGTGGAATACGGTTTTTACGTGGGCAACCACGGCGGACTCCTCAAGACCGTGGCCACGGATGCCCAGTTCAATCTGGATCTGAACGCCATTGAAGCGGCACTGAACGCAAAGACCAAGGCTGTGCTGCTGAACAGCCCCAACAATCCGACTGGCCAGATCTATCCTGCCTCCACCCTGAAGCAACTGGGCGAGCTGCTGGACCGTGCAGGCAAGCAGTTCGGACACGATATTTTCCTGATTGCCGATGAGCCGTACCGCAACATCGTTTTTGACGGCAACACGGTAGCACCCCTGATGCAGGCCAGCTGCAACACGATTGTGGCCTCATCCTACTCCAAGGAACTGTCCCTGCCGGGTGAGCGCATCGGCTATATTGCGGTACATCCTGAAATGGCAGAACACGATGCCCTGCTGTCCGCGCTGGTTCTGGGTATCCGCATTCTGGGCTTTGTCAACGCGCCTGCCCTGATGCAGCGCGTGGTTGCCCGTTTGCAGGATGCAGCTGTGGACAGCAGCATCTATGCCCGGCGACTGGACACCTTTTGCCCGATCCTGGACGCTGCCGGTCTGGAGTATGTGCGGCCCAAGGGCGCCTTTTACCTCTTTCCCAAAACACCGATTGCTGACGACGCAAAGTTCTGCGCCCTGCTGAAGGAGGAGCGCATTCTGGCGGTTCCGGGGCGGGGCTTTGGTCTGGAAGGCCATATCCGGCTGGCCTTCTGCGTGGATGAAAAGGTTATCCGCGCCTCGGCAGAGGGTTTCAAGAAGGCTGTGGCTGCCGCGAAAGAGGTTTGAAGAGAGTGGAGTGTGGAGTGAGGGTTTTCCAGCGTAGCGGGCAAGAGCCTACTTTCACGCTCCTTTGGAAAGCAGTCATGGAGAATACCGGGAAGGCGGCAGGAGATACTTCACTTCGTTCAGCATGACATCAAAAGTAAAAACAGAACCGGAAACGTGCTGCAAGCGCTTCCGGTTTGTTTTTCCTCCCGCTTCGCTGGAAAGCCGTCGCGGGTGCGACGCTTGACCCACGGCTTGCAGAGACAGGGAAAAAATGAAGATGGAAACGCTGTCAGCTTACCGTGCGAAGCACAGTCACTTGTCTCACTCCACTCTTCACTCTCAACACTCCTCACGCAAATTCCACTCTCCTCTTTGTCCTTGCATATCACCATGCTTGCTCTTTGTCTCTGCTGTATCATCTTCTTCTTTGCCGGCTGCGTCCAGGGACTCACCGGTTTTGGCTCTGCCCTGGTCGCGATTCCCCTGTTGACCCTGATGCTGGACATCAAGCTCGCGGTGGCGCTCTGCATCCTGCACGGCATGGTCATGACCATCATTGTGGCCCTGGATTTGCGGCGGCACTTTGACTGGACCAAAATCAGGCCGCTTCTTCTGGGCAGCATTCCCGGCGTGCTGGCAGGGGCGTACTGCTTCAAGCACATTGACCAAGGCTTCCTGAAAAACCTCCTGGGCTGTGTTCTGGTGGGCTACAGTGTCTTCAACCTGATCTTTCAACCCAAACCCCTGCGGCTGTCCTCCTTCTGGGGCTATCTGGCAGGCTTTGCCACAGGTGCAATCGCCTCGGTCATCAGCGCGGGCGGACCACCCTCCATCATCTACGCCACCCTCACCGGCTGGACAAAGGACGAGATGAAAGCCACGCTCACCGGCTTTTTTCTGTTCAGCGGGCTGTTCATGATTGGCGTGTATGCGGCAGGCGGACTGTTTCCCGAAAAAACCCTGTCCCTCTTTCTCCTGACCGTGCCCGCAGTCCTTCTGGGAACGGTTCTGGGTTCTCGCTTCAGCAGCCGCATCAATCAGCGCACCTACTTGCGTCTGGTCTATATCCTGCTGATCGGCATGGGCCTGCTCA
The DNA here is from genome assembly GCA_946539945.1 of uncultured Desulfobulbus sp. Taxonomy (GTDB): domain Bacteria; phylum Desulfobacterota; class Desulfobulbia; order Desulfobulbales; family Desulfobulbaceae; genus Desulfobulbus. The sequence continues at coordinate 2,470 of CAMNHX010000357.1, forward strand.
TGTTCCGCCCGACTTGATACTGCCTCGCTCCTGCGTCCTTTTTACGCATCAAAAAAAGCGCTCTGGATAGATTCTGCGCAGACCACAAGACCAGACTCGCGCTCCCCCGCTCTCCTCCCCCCTGCGCGGCGTGAATCCGCCCTTGCAAGCCGCCCGGTTTTCCGGCATATTTTTTGATTTTTCACAGCGCAAGGCTAGGATTCCCGCATTGGACAGCCTCGCCCAGACCCTCTTGATCTTCTCCAATTCATCCCCCCAAACCGCATGAAAAAAACACTCACGCTCCTGCTGCTTCTGGCCCTGCTGGCTGGCGGCGGCTGGTGGTACTGGCAACAGAAAAAGGAAGGCGAAAAAACCGTC
>CAMNHX010000358.1 GCA_946539945.1 uncultured Desulfobulbus sp.
TTGTCAAACTTTGTGAGTCCCCCGGCAAAGCCGGGGGATTACCTAAAGGAATTCAGCAGGCATATTTTCAGAAATATGTTCTAATAGTTGTGTCTTACCGCCTGCCCATTTGAGAACAGGGGACATTTTTCTTTCAATCATTCACAGATACCCCTTTTCTATACATTTTCATTTTTGCCATCATTCACACACCCTGTCATGCTGAACTGAACATCTCATTGTTTTTCCACGACTCCTTTCCCCGCTTCGCTGGAAAAGGCTGTAGCGCGAAGTGCCTACTTTTTTTCAGTGCGCCAAGACGGTCTGCATCCCAGCCCTGAAGGGTGGGGCTTTCCGTGCATCCCAGTAAATGTGCCGCTTCGCGGATAAAAACACCAAGAAAAAATGCTCCATCCCTGTCATTCCTCTCCTGCCAGCATTCCTGTATTTTCAAGGAGATGGACTTTTGGGAACCTTGAAAAATTCAAAATCCACACTCATCCTCACAGGTAAACTTGAGGAAAATCGGCAAGTTACAAAAACGGCAATCCAGTTTGTCGGCTATTTTGCAAGGTTCCCAATAGTGGATTCCTTCGCTCTCTCCCTGCAGAACGCTTCCACCACGATGTTTTCACGGGGCATTTTGTCCCAACTGAACAGGGTGAGCGCATCCGCAAGCGAAAGAGGCGTATTGTGTTCCAAAAAGCCGCAGCAGTGCAGGATCTGCCCGATAATCGTCTCGGGCGAAGACCGTTCCCAGAGGTGGCCCAGTTCAGCGGCCCGGTCCCGCTTGGCAAGGCGGCGTCCGTCGGCAGCCAGCAGGAGCGGCAGATGCACAAAGGCAGGTGGCTGGAAACCCAGCTGCTGGTACAGAAACAACTGCTGATGCGTGGAGCGCAGCAGGTCACAGCCGCGCACGACTTCAGTGACACCCATCAGCGCATCATCCACCACCACTGCGAGCTGATAGGCGAAGTTTCCGTCTGCGCGGCGCACAATGAAGTCGCCCGCATCCCGGGCAAGATGGCAAATCTGGAGACCGTACAGCCCGTCGGTGAAGCTGACTTCAGCCTCGTCCACAGCAACCCGCCAGGCTGGCGGGCGCTCTTGCGCCTTGATCTGCCTCTGGACTGGAGAAAGTCTGCGGCAGGTTCCAGCATAGACAGACGCGGCATTGGCAGGATCAGCCGTATGCGGCGCAGAGGCGGCACGCAGATCGGCGCGGCGACAAAAACAGGGATACACGAGTCCCTGCCTCTTGAGTTCGGCAAAAGCTTCTTCGTACAGTGCGTCGCGGCTGGACTGGAATACCACCTCCCCGTCCCAGTCCAAGCCCAGCCTGCAGAGGTCGGTCATAAGTTGTGCGGCGTATTCGGGGCGGCAGCGCTGGCGGTCCAGATCTTCAATCCTGAGCAACCAGCGTCCGCCCTGCTGCCGGATGGACAGCCAGGACAGAAGTGCCGCATAGACGTTGCCCAGATGCATCCGCCCACTGGGCGAAGGCGCGAATCGTCCAACTGTTTCCATCAGAGAGACCCGGGCAGACCGGGTGGCGAGTGTGCAGGGAAGAGCGCAGGATAGGCCCGGGGCATCAGCGCAATCAAAACAGTCCTTTCAACATTTCGGGGCGGACCTTGGCGAGAAAATGCACAGTCGACGCAGTAACCAACCCTTCCACCACAGCCAGCGGCACGTGAGCCACAAAGAGCAGCTTGGCCGAGGTGATAAAACCCTCCTCTGTCCAGGCCAGACTCAAGGCTGTCAAAAGCGCCGCCCCCAAAACACCCAAAGCGCCAGCCAAAAAGGCGGCTATCGTGCAGCTGACACGCCCTTGCAGGAGCCAGGGGCGTGCCAGAAGCCCTGTCAACACGGCAGGCAAGGCCATGTTGACCGCGTTGACCCCCAACACCGTCAGTCCGCCGAACTGGAAAAGAAGCGCCTGCAAGAGCAACGCAACCGTGATGACCGGAAAGGCAGCCCAGCCCAGCAGCACGCCGACCAGCCCGTTCAGGAGAAGATGGGCGCTCACTGCCGGCCCTATGGGAACATGAATCAGGGACCCGGTAAAAAAGGCAGCCGCCAGGAGGGCGGCAGGCATGAGACGGTTTTCATCCAGACTTCGTAACCCCCAAGCGCAGCCTCCCAAAGCCAGCGTACCGCCGCCCAGTAACACGGGCGCAGACAACACGCCATCCGCAATGTGCATTATTTTTTGCTCCGTTGCGGCTCTGCAAAGTGCGCCCAGAGTACCGCGCCAAGCTCCACGTTTTTGGGCTTTCCCTCGTAGTCCTTCTTTTCCGTTGCCGTGTTCAGCGCGGCAAAGCCCCACCAACCCGCAAAGGGCACGGCATACGTGAAGACACCATTGTCATCCGCCTTGACCACCTGCGTCTGAAAGGCTTCATCCGGGGCCTGGTATTTCCCGGCCTGATTGTAAAACTCCACCTCAACCTCTGCGCCGGGTACAGGCTTGCCATCCAGAAGCACCCGCCCCTGAAAGACGTTGCCGCTGTAGTTGCCAAAGGGGCGGGTCAGGGGCACGATTTCGGTTTTCAGACCCAAAGGCTGGTCCCAACCGTCTTCGCCGCCAAAGGCACTGACAAAGGTCTTGGTGTAATGCACAATGTAGCAGTCCTCTGCCGCTTCCCAGTACGGTTCAGGCTCCATCACAAACTGATAGAGACCGGGTTTCTGGAACTTGTATTCTGCCTGCCAGATCGGATGATCGAACAGCTTGCCCGCTTTGGTGAGCGTTGGGAGGAGATCGGTTCTGGTTCCGTCCTGCGAGACGAAGAAGGCGACAGGCTTGTTCAGATTCATGCCCTCTCGGGC
>CAMNHX010000359.1 GCA_946539945.1 uncultured Desulfobulbus sp.
GCGCTATTGAACGCTATGCGGAAAAAAGAATGGAAAGAGGGGTTGAAAGAGGCATCGCCATCGGTACGGAAAAGGGTATTGCCATCGGTACGGAGCGAGCGGGGCACTCCATCGCGCTCAATTTGCTGGCAGACGGCTTCTCCTGCGAAAAAGTCGCCAAGTACGCCAACCTGCCCATCGAAGTGGTGCGTTCTCTGGCAGAGCAGGGGAAAAAATGAACACAAACACGAACACCAAGAAAAAGTACGAGCATTGTCTCCTGCTTTGAACACTGTGGGATTTTGATCTGCCCGACTTCTGGAGAAATTCTGCAGGCCGCAGAGGCTTCCCGCCTGCGGGAAAGCTTTTGCGGCTATGTGTCCCAAGTCAGAGTTTGGTCCTGTCTCTGAATGCCTTGGACAACGTGCGCCTGTCCTGTTTTCTTGCGGGCCTCTGTCATTCTGAAGCGATGAAGATTCTCCATGAGAATCCCGGAAAGACGGCAGGAGATGGACTTTTCCCGCTTCGCTGAAAAGTCACTTCGCTTCGTTCAGCATGACAGGAAAAAGGAAATTGCGTGACGAAAAAGCCCGCATCAAGGATGCGGGCTTGAACGGTTGAATTGGGGTGAGTGGAGGGACTTGAACCCACGACCGCCGAGGCCACAACCCGGTGCTGCCACCAGCTGAGCTACACTCACCACAAAAAGATGCTCTCCTATACCCAAAGACAGGGCTTTGCGCAAGCAGAATCAGGCAGGCAGTTCATGATTGCAGTGCTTGCACACCTTGGCCCGCGTCTTGATCAGTTCTGCGCAGTAGGGACACTCCCTCAAATAGTTCTGGGCCAGCACGGCCCGAAGCGCCAGGTTGACCTCGTGCTGCAGGGAATCGTCCCGGAAACCGTGGTTGCGCAGGGGTTCCACGCAGGACAGGTCGTTCAGTTCGGTCAGCAGAGAGGCAGCCCTTTTCCGATCCTTGACACTGGCCCCCTCGTCCAAAAGCAGGGTTAGGACCGGAGCCAGATCCTTTTCCGCCACGCAGGAGTCCAGCCGCGCCAGCGCCTTTTGCCGCTCCTGATAGCGCTGATCCTGCTGTCGCAGGGCCTCCACATCCACCACATTGCCGGTAAAGGCCCCGGCCCCGCCCACCATCATGGAATAGCTCTCCTTTGATCCGGGAATCTCCATGTAGCGGTAGGAACCCACATGAGCGTACTGCTGGGCGATAAAATCCCAACCCTTGACGTACATCGGGCACTCGTTGTTCAGGCAGATGAACAGGTATTCCGAACCCCAACCCAGACCGTCGCCCACGTGGATGGACGGCGCATTGCACAGGGTCAACTCCTTTTTGCAGTGCGGGCAGATTCTGTGTTCCTCAAGGTAACGCAAGACATCTTCAAGCATAACAGTTTCCTCAACAGGTCTTCAGACCATCCGGTTCAACACCTCGTCCACAGCCCTGGCTTGGCGCATACAGGTGTCCAGAAAGTTCTGGTCAAAGTTGCGGGCATTGGCGTCAATCTGCTCAACCAGGGCTGGAATGTCTGCCGCGTCAGCCAGTTTGACGATCAAATCCAGATTTTTCACAAAGTCACGGGCAATTTTGCTGCTGTCGCCAGAAGTGGCCATGATCTCCGCATAGGTGCGCGGATTCTGCGCATGGACCCGGGCCATGGCAAGAATCGGATACATGGAGGTCAGGGTACAGTGGGTGGCAATGTCTGTACTGGTGATGCGGTTTTCGTGCAGCGACATGGCCAGGGCCACGGAGATCAGGGTAGGCAGGCGCTGGCCAAAGCCCATCAGCAGGTCGTGCCGGTCTGGCGAATCGTGGACAATGCCAGCCCCGTGCTTGTAAAGAAAGGATTCAAACTCGCTGCACAAGACACCACTGCGCGAGGTACGCACCACAATGGCGTTCTTGTCGCGCATGGCTGCAGCCTTGGGACCCCAGAGGTTGTGAACCAGCATCAGCTCTACTCCTGGATCCGTGGCCTGCAGGGCAGCCTGAATGGTCTTTTCCGACTCTCCGGCCAAAAGCACCAGGGCCTTTCCCGGCGCAAGCAGCGGCCCGTATTGGCTCACGGTTTCCGGGGTAGCGGAAATGGGCACGCAGATTACCACCAGGTTGGCGCGTTCCATCATGGCTTCAGGCCGTAGTTCCGTAGTGCGACCAGTGAGGAGCACCTCATAGCCCTCGCCCTCAAGGCGCTCGGCAAACCAGCGACTCATCGCGCCTGTGCCGATAAAGCCAATGGTCTTGATATGCTTAGTGCGCATATCCACCCGGGGAAAACTGCCCAAAAGCCGCATGGCTCCCGGATGCTGGATGATCCGGCTTTCAATGCGGCTGATTGCCTCGGTCATGCCCGGATCTGTCGCGTGGCCCTCCACTTCCAGATAGATGCGCATCTTCTGGGTCCTGACATCGTTTTCCGTGCGCATATCCTGAATGCTCAAGCCGCGCCGGGAAAATTCGCCCAGTATATCCACCAGAAGCCCAACCCGGTCAGCCAAGGGTTCGGTGATGAAGACCGTGGCGTCATAGCCGGACGCTGGCGGCAGGGTACGCCCCACCACAGCGTAGCGCGTGCGGTTGTAGGGCGCAACTTCCCGATCCAGAATGTGCAGTCCTTGGGCGTGCAAGGAGTCTTCGCTGTCCAGCACAGCCATGCGCTGCCGTTCTTCCGGGCCAAAGGCTGCCAGGGCTGTTTTGGCATCAACCACGCTGATGGCTGTTGCGCCGGGCAGATGGCTTTCCAGATATTCCTCACTCTGGTTGAGCATTTCCCGCGCCCCGACCACGGTACGCACCTGCG
>CAMNHX010000360.1 GCA_946539945.1 uncultured Desulfobulbus sp.
CACGCCTGCTCCTGTGCGTTCTGAAAGCCTCAGGCAGGCGGCAAAGGGGTACTGGCTCTGACACCATGCCACCAGAGACGACAGGCTTTCTGGCGGCAACAGGTCGCTCTTGTTGAGCGCCAGAAGAACCGGACAGGGTCTTTCCGCCTGATCCAGCAAGTCCAGATGCTGGCGCAGGCGGTCCCTGTTGTCCCTGATTGCCGCAGCGTCCACCAGAAAGAGGGCAACATCCGCATCTTTCAGGGCTTCCAGAGCCTGCCGCACCATGCGACGGTTCATCTCTTCCCTGGCCTCGTGCAGTCCGGGCGTATCCAGCAGGATAATCTGCCGGTCCGCGCCTTGCACCAGACCCATGATGCGGTTTCTGGTGGTCTGCGGCCTGGGCGTGACAATGGCGATCTTCTGCCCGAGCAGGCGGTTCAAAAGCGTGGACTTGCCAGCGTTGGGCGGTCCCAACAGCACGGCAACTCCAGAGCGAAAAGGTCTTTCCATTGGCGTTTCTCCGGGAAAGCGACTGTATGCAGGTCAAGGCATTACCGCCAAAAAGGATGACAATTCAAGGAAATACGGTTAAGTTGAGCAGTTTTAACCTCTTTCCGTGTTTCCGCACAAGCTACCCATGATACCTTCAGGCTCGCTGGTTGAATACATTGACAACGGAGTTTTCTACTGCGCCCTGGTCCTGTCCGGGCTTGAGCGCAAACTGCGCCTGCTGGGCCACAGCGGGCGCGAAACACTGCTGCCCGAAGCCCGGGTCTTGAGCACCTCCAAAGAGCGCTTTGCCACGGAAAACCGCAGCGCAGCCCAGTCCCTTTTGAAAGAGCGCGCTGAAAAGCGCAGTGCCCTGGCCTCTTCCATCGATCTGGCCGAGCTGTGGGAAGTTGTCCGGGTCGGCGCTGGCGTGTTTGCCCCTGATTTTCTGACTGAACTCCTCTTTGGCGACAATCCGGGCGACGACGAATGCGCTGCCTTTCTCCGCGCCGTCTTTGCCGATCCCCTGTATTTCAAATACCGGAACGGACAGATTGCTGTCAACAGCGCTGAACAGGTGGAACAGCTCCGCCACCAGCGGGAACAGGAGGCTTTGCGGGCCAAGCAGCTTGAGGAGGCGGTTTTCTGGCTGGGCCAGATCATGCAGGGCGAAACAGTCAACGCGGAAAAATGGCCGGATTATGAGCGCTGCATGGCGCTCTTGCAGGAGTATGCCCTGGAAAGCGCAGAGGCCCAGGCAGCGGAACAGGCGCGGGCCATGCTCAAAAAGGCCGGACTGGGCGCACCGGGATCAGCCCGGCAGGTTCTGGTGGCAGCAGGCATCTGGGATGAGGACGAAAATCTGGCCTTCCTGCGCTCGGATTACCCCAAAAACTTTGGCGCGGGAAGTCTGGAGACTGTCGCATCCTGCGCTGAAGCGGATCTGGACGAGCTGCTGGCTGATCCCAAGCGGATAGACTTTCGCGGCTTTCCCGTTTTCACCATTGACGCTGAAGGCACGCGGGACTTTGACGATGCACTCCACGTGCTTCGGCTGGCCAACGGCCATTTTCAGGTGGGCATCCATATTACCGATGTCTGTCGCTTTGTGCCTGTGGACAGTCCGCTCTTCGCAGAAGCCCAGGAACGCGCCACCTCCATGTACTTCCCGGAAGGCCAGACGCCCATGCTGCCAGAGAGGCTGTCCCATGACCGGTGCAGCCTGGTTCAGGGACAGGTGCGCCCGGCCTTCAGTGTGCTGGTCATGCTGGATACAGAAGGCCGGGTTGTGCGGAAGCGTCTTGCGCCCTCTCTGGTCTGCGTACAGCGCCAGATGAGCTATCAGGAGGCAGATGCCCTGCTGGCAGACGATCCGGATCTGCAGCTGCTGGCCAGACTGTCCCGCAGGCTGCGCCAGATTCGGCTGGAGCGTGGTGCCTTGCTGCTGCCCATGCCGGATCTGATCTTTGACATTACAGACCGGGATGCCATCAAGGTGCGGCTTGAACCGGCAGACACGCCAGCCCGGGTTCTGGTGTCGGAAATGATGATTCTGGCCAATGCACTGACCGCCGATTACTGCACGGTCCGGGAGATTCCAGGACTGTTCCGCTCGCAACCGCCCCCGCGCCGCCGTCTGTTGACCGGCTCTGGAGACACACTCATAGACATTGCTCGGCAGCGCCAGTTTTTATCCCGGGGCGAACTGACCGCGCATCCCAAGCCGCACAGCGGTTTGGGTCTGAACAGCTACACAACTGTCACCTCGCCCATCCGCCGCTTTCTGGATCTGATGATGCAGCACCAGCTTGCCCATGTACTGGATGGCAAGGGCGCTCTCTTTTCCTCGGATGAGTGCAAGACCTTTGCCGGCATTCTCCACCAGAATCTGGCCCGGGCCGCTGCCATTGGCCAGCAGAGACGGCGCTACTGGACCTTGCGCTATCTGGAGCCGCTGGAAGGGGAGCGGGTCAAGGCCACAGTCATCAGCAGCAGCGCCAAGCGGGTGAACCTCCTGCTCTGCGATTGCCTCTTTGACGTGGATTTGCCGCCCAATCCGGCCTTCCCGGTAGAGCCTGGCGACACGGTACTCATCACCCTGGCCCGGGTGCGCCCGCAGGAAAACGCCTTCCGGGCAGAGTGGTAGCCTTGCTGATCTGGTCTGCGGCGGGCAGGCGATTCGGTCGAGGCTGTTTTTTTGCAAACTCTGCGCCTTACCACCAAAAAAACCGGCAGACCCGGATTCCGGGTCTGCCGGTTTTGCGTACAGATAAAAGGGAACCTTGCAAAATATCCATATTCCGCCTGGGAGGGTTGTTCTGTCAATTT
>CAMNHX010000361.1 GCA_946539945.1 uncultured Desulfobulbus sp.
TGCCCTCCAAGACGTGTAGGCTGCAGCTGGTCGGCAAAGTGCCGCCACTGGCGCTGGTTCAGGGCGCGTTCCCGTCCTGCCTGTCCCAGAGAGGCAAGCCGGGCGCTGTCCTGGAGAGCCTTTTCCAAAACCCGTGCCAGGTCTCCGGCGTCGCCGGAGCGGAAGAACAGTGCGCCTGCAGCCTCATCCCGGAAAACCGGCAGGTCAGGAACCACGACCGCCTTGCCCAAGGCCATGGCTTCCACCAGTTTGATCGGTGGCACAATGGTGCAGACCGCAAAGGGTTTGCGCGGAATGCAGATCAGGGCGCATTCCTGCAGGCGGGCGCGGGCCTCATCCGGTCTTACCCTGCCGAAGAAGCGCACACAGTCCTGTAGGTCCAGTCTGGCAGCCTGCGCTTCCAAGTCTGGACGGTTCAGACCATCGCCAAAAATATGCATCCGAACTGCCTTTCCCTGCTGCCGCAAGAGGGCAACAGCATCCAGCAGCGTGTCCAGTCCCTCGTAGCCGATGAGTGATCCAGCATAGCCTACCAGGCGGGGCTGCACCGGAATGCTTAGGTCTGGCTTGATGTGTTCCGCATCCACGCAGTTGGGCAGCAGGCAGAGCCGTTTGGGGTCCAGTCCCCAGTGGTTCTGTGCATAGCGCCCCAACTGCTCTGAAATGACATAGACCCGGTCAGCATGGGCTGCAACCAGACCTTCCAGTTCAAGACCCAAGCGATAGAGGTGGGATTCGCCAAAGCCGGGTTGGATGCTGGCCCTGGTCAGTTCCCAAAGACCGCGCATTTCATAGCGAAAGGGCAAGCCCAGACGCCTTGCGGCAATCAGGGCGGGCAGTGCGTTGACATGGTTGGAGGCTGCATGGATACAGGTCACACCCTCTTGCCGCGCATAGCGGGCAATGGGATCAGCAGCGGCAGCGGCAAACAGGGCTGTGGGCAGCCAGTTTTTCGGCCAGCGGGCATGGGCGTACAGCACGGAATCCACGCGGGCAAAGCTGTTTTTGGGACTGCACAGGCGATCAGACCGGTCCCAGGGATAGCCGCAACGGGTCAACACGCGCAGGTCCACTCCCGCGCACTGCAGGGCACAGAGTATCTCATGGGTGCGCGTGGTGTAGCCGCTCACATGGTACGGCATACAGGTGGCAGGCAGATACAAGAGTCGTCCGGCTGCTGGCGGAGATTGGACTTGAACCCGAGGCGCGGTTTCTGGCTGAAGCAGATACTTCAGCAGCCCAAGGCTCGCAACACGGTGAAAGGTTTGCAAAGCGGAAATCATCTGTTTGTTTCTGACAAAGGCAGGGAGAATTTATTTGTGACCAGCGTAAAGATACTCTGCTGGCTGCAAGTCCTGAACGTGTGAGAGGCGAATCTTGCCTCTCTGTACCAGATCAGGCAAGTCTGTACTGGTAATCACGTCATAGTCCTTGCAAAGCTGTTTCAGGAGTTTCCTGTAAGCGACAAGATAGCGGTCGTCCCGATACACCTCATAGCCTGCCCTGTTTCTGTACAGGAAAGACCAGGAGTGCAGCAGGAACACCAGAAAAGGACTGCGATGGCTCACGCTACCGGGGAGCCAGGAGAGCCAGCCCGGTCGGTAGCGGAAGTAGATGGACTGCGGATACTGCAAACGTGCCCACCAGTCCCGGTGTTTGAAGACCGGACAGACATGGTGTTCTGTAACCGGAATCTCCACAATGCCGTTGGTCCACTGATACGGTTCATTGACAGGTAGGCTGAACTGACACTGCCTGTTGCGCACAGCGCACATGGAGTTGTTAAAGGAAAGAGTAATGCCGTTTCTTTCCAGAGCGCGCAAGGTTCCCGCGTTCCAGCGGAAAGAGCCGGCGCGAAAGGCAAGGGGTTGCTTGCCGGTAAAGGATTTCAGCAGTTCGGCAAAATAGGTGATGATGAATTCCGCCCGCTCGTCCGGGTAGGTGTTCAGATAGGGAGGGCGGGAGTTGAAGTTGCAGCTGGTCCAGAATTTGGCGGGCAGATATTCGGGGTGGGCGTGCAGCTGCACATCCTGCCCCTGGGCGTCAAGCCAACGGGCCACTTCAGCCAGCTCGTCCCGATAGGTCCAGGCGCCACACATATCCAGAAAAAAGACAAGTCGCGCTCCAAATTCCGCGCCGATCTCCACCATTTCCCGGATACCAGCCCTACCTCGCTCGTGTTCGCCCCACATCAGACGCCTGACATGGTCTTCTGGCGCACGGTTGGGCAGGGCTTCAGTATCTACAGTCAAAAGGGCGTACTTGTCAGACCTCAACGTTTTTCTCCTTGAATCAAGGATTCCCACTCTTCTTGGCTGGCCAGTCCTGCTGAAAGCGGTAACACCAAGGCATCGCGATAGCGCCAGGCCAGATAGCGTTGCTTGCGCTGGTCATAACCTTGCTCTTCCGTGGGCGCACCAGAAGCCGGAGACAAGGTCGGCAGATATTCCACCAGCCAGCCCAAACGGGAATAAAAGGCAAAGTCAGCCACTCCTGTCACCAGAACCGGACAGAGTCCCGACTGGTTTGCCAGTCTTTCCTGCACCGTCTGGCAAGCTGTCCGGGTCTCTGCCAAATCGTTCAAATCCGCCCAGAGAAGAAGCGGGCGCGGTCTGTTGGCATTGCCTGTTTCTGCAGGCCAGGCGTGCTTGAGTCCGGGATGCCAGGTCTGCGTCTTGTACTTGCCACGACTCAAACCCCAAAGCCGCAAGCGCCGCCCCGGCCACTGCGACAGCCTGTACCACCAAGGGGAACTTTTTTGGGGCTGTAACTCATAGCGCACCAGAAGTGGCCATT
>CAMNHX010000362.1 GCA_946539945.1 uncultured Desulfobulbus sp.
TTGGAGAGGTTTGCATAGATTTGATTAAGTTTCAAGTAAACAGTTCAAACCCCATGAAAACCGCTGTCCCTTCTTTGCTTTTGAACGACAAGAGGAAAAAATATCATGCTGGTTGACGGTAAGTCCTGGCGCACGATCTGGCCGGGAGAAGATGGCAAGTCTGTGGAAATCATCGATCAGACCCGCTTGCCCTTTGAGTTGGTGACCGTGCGGCTGGAACAGCTTGAAGACGCGGCCAGGGCCATCACGGAGATGCTCGTGCGTGGTGCGCCGCTCATTGGCGCAACAGCAGCCTACGGGTTTTGGCTGGGGATCAGGGACTGCGCGGATGATGTGCGGATGCAGGCTGCCGCGAAGCAGCTCATTGCCTGCCGCCCCACAGCAGTGAATCTGCGCTGGGCTGTGGACCGGATGCAGGCTGTGCTTGCGCCACTTGCGCCAGAGCAACGCGCCCAGGCAGCCCGCGCCGAGGCAGACCGCATCGCCGAGGAAGACGTGGCAACCAATGCCGCCATTGGTCGCCACGGACTGGCGCTCATCCGGGCTGTGTGGGAGAGGAAGCGCGAGACTGTCCAGATTCTGACTCACTGCAACGCGGGCTGGCTGGCCACTGTGGACTGGGGCACAGCGCTGGCCCCTGTCTATGCGGCGCAGGAGGCGGGGATTCCACTGCACGTCTTTGTGGATGAGACCAGACCCCGCAATCAGGGTGCTTCGCTCACCGCTTGGGAACTGGGCAAGGCGGGCATTCCCCATCACTTGCTCGCCGACAATGCGGGCGGGCATCTGATGCAGCACGGCAAGATCGATCTCTGCATTGTGGGCAGTGACCGGACCACGGCAAGCGGTGACGTGTGCAACAAGATCGGAACCTATTTGAAGGCCCTGGCTGCCAAGGCCAACGGTGTGCCTTTTTATGTGGCGCTCCCCGGGTCCACCGTGGACTGGACCTTGAGCGACGGCGTGGCGCAGATTCCGATTGAGGAGCGGTCAGCAGACGAAGTGCTGACCATACAGGGTCAAGCTGAAGACGGGCGCGTCCTGCGCCTGCGCCTTGCGCCAGAGACGACCCCGGCCTGCAATCCAGCCTTTGACGTAACGCCAGCCGACCTGGTGACAGGCATCATCACAGAGCGCGGCGTCTGTCCGGCCAGCCGTGCAGGACTGGCTGCCCGCTTTCCTGAACAGGCGCGACCATGAGGGAGCAGGAGAGCCGTCAGGCGCTGCTGGACACGGCCCGGGCCATGAACAGCGCAGGACTCAATCAGGGTTCGTCCGGCAACGTCAGCCTGCGGCTTGACGATGGAACCGGGTTCTTGATTACCCCTTCTGCGCTGCCCTATCACCGGGCCAGACCGGAAGACATGGTTCCAGTGACTTGGGAGGGCGGGTTTTCCGGCCCGCGCAAGCCCTCTTCCGAGTGGCGGATGCACCGGGACATCTATCTGGTCTATCCGCAGGCAAGAGCTATTCTGCACGCACACGCGCCCTGGTGTAGCACACTGGCCTGTCTGGAGCTGGAGATTCCAGCCCAGCACTACATGGTCGCCCTGGCAGGCGGTACGAACATTCGCTGTACGCCCTATCAGCCCTTTGGCACGCAAGCGCTGTCCGATGCTGCTGTGGCCGGGCTTCAGCACCGGAACGCCGTGCTTCTGGGACACCACGGTCTGCTCTGCCATGCAGACACGCTGGACGCGGTTTTTTCCCTGGCCTGCGAGGTGGAATTTCTGGCCCGGGTCTATGGCCAAAGCCTGATGATCACCACGAAACCGCCCCTTTTGGCGGAAGAGGAGGTCTCTGGCCTGCTTGCCCGTTTTGCCGACTACAAGAGGCAGGGCAAGGAGTGACAGCGAAAGTGACCGGGAACAGGGACAGACCGGCATATCCTCTCACCGTGTCATTTCTGGATGACGGGGGAACTGAAATCTGCGCTGATGAAGACCACCTGGCTGGCACTCTGGAAGTGTTCGACAGCGAGTCCCCTGATGAAGCGGTGCGGATTACGGACAGGCTGGGCCGGGCGGTCAGGGTCAAGGTTGAAGGCTTGCAGGTGCTTGTCTGTGCGCTGGATGAGGACAAGGACACGGAACTCAATCCCTACGCCCCTCCCAAGGCCAGACTGACAGAGGATGGAGAAGAAGGGGCGAAATTCTCTGTCTTGCGCTTGTTCGCACAGGCCGTCGCCTTCCTGCTCTGGTGGTCCACCATTGCCTTGCTGCTGTCTCCAGCGATTTTGAGACCATCGAAAGCTGTTCTGGCGTACTGGGGTTTTGTCGGCGTGTACACGTTTTTGCTGTACCGGGCGAAGATCATCACCAGAGCAGTGGAAAGAGTTTTTGTAGGGACAGTCCTTGCGCTGTTTGGGCTGTACTGTGCTTGGATTTTTGACTTTTTGGGCTTTTTTTGAGACAGCAGGAAAAAAGCCGGTAGAGCTGTGCTTGAGGGTAAGGTTCGGCTGTGAAAGACTTTTACCGTGCTGACGCACTGAAGGGAACCTTGCAAAATAGCCGATAAACTGGATTGCCGTTTTTGTAACTTGCCGATTTTCTTCAAGTTTACCTGCGCGGATGAGCGCGGATTTTGAATTTTTCAAGGTTCCCTGAACAGTCAGCGCTTCGCGCTTCAGGCTTTCCAGCGCACCAGCACGGTGAAAGCAGTCATGGAGAATACCGGGAAGGCGGCAGGAGAGGCTTTTGCCGACATTCTGGAAACCGACAGGAGATGCTTCGCGCTAACGCGCTCAGCATGACTTTTCAGTGCGATAGCACGGTAAAAGTCTAAAAAATGAAAAC
>CAMNHX010000363.1 GCA_946539945.1 uncultured Desulfobulbus sp.
TCTCAAGAATGGCTTTGCCACCCCGGTTCAGAAGCCTTTCGGCAAGCTCGCGTCCCAGAGTGGCTGCCTCGTCCATCGTGGCCGCACAGCGCCCGCTTTCGCGCAAAACGGTTTTGCCGTCCACTTCAGCAATCAGACCAGACAGGTGCAGCCCATCCTCTGCAAGCCTGGCGTGTGCGCCAATCGGAACCTGACAACCGCCGTCCAGCCGGAGCAGAAAGGCGCGTTCCGCTGCAACCTGCAAGGCGGTTTCCGGGTGGTGCAGGGGCGCAAGCCGGGCAAGCAGGTCTGCATCCTGCTGGCGCAGTTCCACACCCAAAGCGCCTTGCGCAATGGCTGGCAGCATTTGGGCCGGGTCCAGCAAGTCCCGGATGCGCTCCGCAAGTCCCAGACGCCGCAAACCCGCCGCTGCCAGAATAATGGCGTCAAACTCGCCCTCGTCCAGCTTTTTCAGGCGCGTGCCCACGTTGCCGCGCAGGTCGCGCACGATCAGATCTGGCCGCAGGGACAGAAGCTGGGCCTTGCGCCGCAGACTGGAAGTGCCCAAAACCGCGCCCGCAGGCAGTTCAGCCAAGGAGTGGTACGCGCCAGAGACAAAGGCGTCGCAAGCCTCCTCGCGTTCAGGAATCAGGCCAATGTGCAGGCCCTCGGGTAAAACTGTCGGCACATCCTTCATGGAATGCACGGCCAGATCAATGTCGCCCCGCAAGAGGGCGTCTTCAATCTCCTTCACAAAAAGTCCCTTGCCGCCCACCTTGGCAAGCGGCACGTCCAGAATGCGGTCGCCTTTGGTGCTGATATGCACCAGCTCCACCCTGACTCCGGGCAAAAGCCGTTGTATCTGATCTGCCACCCATTCGGACTGGACCAGGGCAAGCTGACTGGCCCGGGTTCCGATGCGCACAAGTTGCTTCATGGTTGTGTTTCCTCCGCGCAGGCGTCCAAAAGACAGGCTGCCAGAAGCGGCAGCATGATTTCATGGTGGCCTGTGAAGTGATAGCCCTTGCCGCCTTCCTGCGTGGGCCGCTGCACCACGTTCACAGAAGGCCGGTACTGCCGCATGAAATCAAAGTTTGCAGTGGTGAAGTGCCGTACCTCATAGCCCAGATTGCGCACCACGGTCAGCGCCTTCAAAAAGACTTCAGGCAAAAGCACTGCAGAACCCAAGTTGAGATAGGCCCCGCCTTCAAGCTGACTCACCAGACGGCAGAAGAGACGGAAATCGTGGTGACTGGCCTTGCCAATGGCTGCGCCGTCAGCAGCGGGATGAATGTGGATTATATCCGTGCCAATGGCAACGTGTACGGTGACAGGGATATGCAGCCGCGCTGCTGTGGCAAGCAGGCTTTGCTCATTGTGGGGGAACTTGCCAGACAGGAGCGCCTCACCCACGCCCTGACCAATGCCAATGCCGCGCCGGGCTGCATCAATGATGGCGGCATTCAGTACCTCTCCGGTTTCCTTGGCTGCGCCAAAGGCGCCGGAACCCAGAACCGCGCCCACGTCTTCCGAGGTCTTGCCAGCAAGGGCCAGTTCCGTGTCATGGATGATGCCCGCGCCGTTCAGGGACAGGGAACTGACAAGACCTGCCTGCATCAGACCAATCAGGACGGGATTCAGCCCTACCTTGATGACGTGTGCGCCCATGCCCACCATGATGGGGCGTCCTGCGCGTTTGGCTGCTGCCAGTCGGCTGACCAGTTCCGGGAAATCCTGGCCTGCCAGTTGTTTGGGCAGGGCGGTCAGGAACTCGGCAAGGCGCATTCCGGGACGCAAGGGTCTGGCAAAGTCCGCCACCCCAACCTTGGATGGGCGCTCAAAGAGGGAGTAGGTGTGCAAGCCGGAAAAATCCAGCGGCTCAATGCTGTATTGGCTCATGGTTGAGGAGAGTGTTTAAGGAGAAAATTGCCAAAATGTCTGTTTCCAAGTCTGGAAGGATTTTTTCTCTGTGGGCGGGAGAGCTGGAGAGGGCAGACCATCCACCGGTCTTTCAGCCTCACAAGGCGAAAAACGCAAAACTCAATCCTGCTGGAACAGGTCCCGCTCCACCAGCTCGCAGAGCAGATGTTCAATAAAGAGATGGCATTCCTGAATCTGCGGCGTCTCGCTTGCAGGCACGTTCAAAAGAATATCGCACAGCGGACCGAGTTTGCCGCCCGGTGTTTTGGGCGGCTGTCCACCGGTCAGAGCAGCGCAGCGCATCCCGATCCTCCGGGCCGCCTGGATCCCCAAAAGCACGTTTTCCGAATTGCCAGAGGTGGAAATACCCAAGGCAAGGTCTTCTGGCTTACCCAGGGCCTCAATCTGCTTGGCAAAAATTTCGGCAAAGGAAAAGTCATTGCCAATGGCGGTCAAGGTCGAGGTGTCGGTGGTCAGCGCCAGAGCCGCCAAAGGGCGGCGGTTCAAGAGAAAGCGGTTCACAAATTCCGCTGCAAAGTGCTGGGCATCTGCCGCACTGCCGCCGTTCCCGAAAACCAGAATCTTGCCGCCAGCCTCAAGGCTTTCCCGCATCATCCGGGCCAGACGCGCCAGCGCGTCCGCAGACTCGCGGACAAAGGCTTCCTTGGCTGCCACAGACAGTCGGAGCCGGTTCTGAATCAGAGAGGCTGCATCCATCTTCTTTTCTCTTTTAGAGGGGTTTCCGTTTTCATTTTTTCTGTCATGCTGAACAAAGCGCGGTTCGCAAGCGTGTTCCTTTCACCGTTTCGCTGGAAAGCCTGAAGCGCGAAGCGCTGACTTTTCAGTGCGAAGCACGGTAAAAGTCTTTCAGTGCGAAGCACGGTAAAAGTCAAT
>CAMNHX010000364.1 GCA_946539945.1 uncultured Desulfobulbus sp.
GAGATGCTTCGCTTCGCTCAGCATGACATAAAAAATGAAAACGGAAACGCTCTAATTTCTCTAAAACTGCACTGATCGCCCCTCTTTCACCCTCGCAACGCATGGGAAGCCACGAAACGCCGCACCGCCTCCGCATCCGCCTCCATCACCTCGCAACGTGTTTCCTTCTCCGCCAATCCCGCAAGCTGGGGCGGCAGATCCGGGTCCCTGCCGATAGCCTTTTGCACCGCCGCGCCGAACTTCGCCGGATGGGCCGTGGCCAGGCAAATGACAGGCCGATCCTCCCGGCACTCCTGCGCTGCCCTTACGCCCACCGCTGTGTGCGGGTCCAGCAGATAGCCGTGTTCCCGCCATACCGCGCCGATGGTGGCAATGGTCTCATCCTCGGAAACCGAATGCGAACGGAAATCCTCCGCCGTGCGTTCCCTGAAGCGGGAGAGGTCGAGTTTTCCGGTTTGGGCAAAGTGTTCCATGTCATCCCGCACCTTTGCGCCGTCGCCCTCGTGCAGGTAGTACAGATAGCGCTCAAAGTTGGAAGCGATCTGGATGTCCATGGAGGGACTCATGGTAGGAATGACCTGACCGCGTGAATAGTCGCCGCACTGCACAAAGCGGGTCAGCAAATCATTGGCATTGGTAGCCAGAATCAGACGGTGGATGCTGTCCTTGGGCAGAAGCTGTTTGGCCACGTATCCGGCGAAAATGTCGCCGAAATTGCCGGTCGGCACGGAAAAATCCACGCTGCTCTTGCCCAGTCGCCGCAGTTTCAGGAAGGCGAAGACGTAATATACCACCTGCGCCAGCACCCGCGCCCAGTTGATGGAGTTGACCGCCCCCAACTGGTACTGATCGCGGAAAGCCAAATCGCCAAAGAGGCGCTTGACAATGGTCTGGGCGTCGTCAAAGGAACCGCGCACCGCAATGTTGAAGACGTTCTTGTCCAGGACCGTGGTCATTTGCAGGGCCTGCAAGGGGCTGGTGCGACCGTATGGATGCAGGATGAAAATGTTGATACCCGGCTTGCCGCGCACGCCCGCAATAGCTGCGCTGCCCGTGTCGCCAGAGGTCGCGCCCAGAATGTTCATAAAACCGCTGCTCTGGGCCAGAACATGGGCAAAGAGGTTGCCCAAGAGCTGCAGGGCCACGTCCTTGAAGGCCAGCGTAGGGCCGTGGAACAACTCCAGAACGTAAAAGTCGCCTACCATCCGCATGGGCGTAACCTGCGGGTGACTGAAACGGGCGTAGGAGCGTTCGATGAGGTCTTCCAGAGTTTGCCGGTCTATGTCGTCCACAAAGAGGGAGAAGAGTTCCAGAGCCAGCCTCTGGTAGCTCATCTGCTGCCAGAGGTCCAGAGTCGACTCGTCCACAGAGGGCAGGGTTTCGGGCAAAAGCAGACCGCCGTCACGGGCAAGGCCCATCATGACGGCGTCCTGAAAAGGCAGGGCGGCAATGCCGCCCCGAGTGCTGATGTATCGCATGACAATCCTTGCTGCCAAGATGCGGCAGCCCAAAAAAGGGAGATTAGAAAGGTTTTGTCTTTGGTTTGTCGGTGTAGGGCTTCTGGGGTGCGTGCCGTACTCGACTGCCCAGTATCGAGTCCGGGGACCGCCGTTCTGGCAGGGGAATGTTGAGGACCAAAACCTCACAGTTCTCTTCCCGATCAGACTTGAGGTTGATCTGGTCCTCGCTCACGTCAAAGTATTTCCGCACTACTTCCAAAATTTCTTTTTGCAGTTTGGCGAAAATATCGCTGGTGTCTGCCCCAAGCGTGTTGTGGGCAATCAGGACAGTGAGCCGCTCCTTGGCAATGGCTGCCGAGTTCTGCTCCGCCCCCTGCTTTTTCTGGCGGAAAAAGGATAAGACATCCATGAGTCCCTCCTAGCCGAAGAGCTTACCAAAGAACCCCTTTTTGGGAACGTCCAGAAAGCGGTGGGGAACATCCTCGCCCAGAAAGCGGGCCACAATGTCAAAGTAGGCGTCACCGGCATCGTTGGGTTCACAGAGCGTCAGCGGGATGCCCGCGTTGGAGGCGATAACCACGTCCCGAGACTCCGGCACTACGCCTAGAAAGGGAATGGCCAGCACTTCCTGAATATCCGGCGCACTGAGCATATCGCCCTGGTCCACGCGGACCGGGTCGTAACGGGTAATGATCAGGTGCTCCTTGACCGGGTCCAGATTTTCTTCAGCGCGGCGGGTCTTGCTGGCCAACATACCGAGAATGCGGTCAGAATCCCGGACCGAGGAAATTTCCGGGTTCGTGACCACCAGCGCCTCGTCGGCAAAGTACATGGCTGCCATGGCTCCCTTTTCAATGCCTGCCGGAGAGTCGCAGATCACAAACTCAAACTTCTCTTGCAGACCGGCAATCACGTCGCGCACGCCCTCAAAGGTGAGCGCGTCCTTGTCCCTGGTTTGCGAGGCAGGCAGGATGTAGAGATTTTCCAGCCTCTTGTCCCGGATCAGTGCCTGATTGAGTGAACCTTCACCGTGAATGACGTTCAGAAGGTCGTACACGACCCGGCGCTCACAGCCCATGATCAGATCCAGGTTGCGCAGGCCGACGTCAAAGTCAACCACGCAGGTGGAATAGCCGCGTTTGGCCAATCCTGCTCCAAAGGCGGCGCTGGTCGTGGTTTTGCCTACTCCGCCCTTGCCGGACGTGACGACCACTACAGTGCCCAGCTCGCGTCCTGCCTCTTCTTCTGGTGCGGTATTTTCTTCGTTCATCCGATATTCGGCGCTTCCTCCCCGGCATTCATGCCGGGGAGGAAGCGCCCCTCC
>CAMNHX010000365.1 GCA_946539945.1 uncultured Desulfobulbus sp.
GAGGAAAAAACGGAGGTTTCGGGGTCGAAACAGCCCGGAAGAGGAGTGATGGACCCGCCTATCCCCCGCTCAACCGGCAAACGAGATAGACGTATGCCGTGGTAAAACTTGGCATGAAACATGAATAAAAAGTCGATAGTTTTTTCAAGAGAACACGCTCCATTTCTTCCATCTCTTAACCTAGAGGAAACTTCTGACCATGAACATAAACTCCTGTATTCGCAGTACCCAGGGTTTTACTTTGATTGAATTGGCTGTCGTGGTCTCCATCATCGGTATTTTGGCGACCATTGCCATTTCACTGTTTGCCTCCTACAGAGTGCGTAGCTTTAACGCCACTGCGGTCTCTGATGTGCGCAATCTGGCAACTAGCGAAAATGCGTTTTTTGCCGACTTGCAAAGCTTTGGTATTACGGCACAAAACGTCACGGTACAAAACGGTTCTGGCGACTATCTAGGTAGTACTGGGCTACGTGGCGTACTCATTACTGGTCCGCCAGCTTCCGGCAAGTCCCATGCTCTGACGATTACCCCCTATAGTCAAGACCCTGAAGGTATGTTGATTACTGTCAGCAACAACGTCAGTATGGTGGCCAATGTAGATCTGATAACCCAAGACAACCCTCGATCCGCGAGCTACACGCTAGGAGGCAAGCATATACACGGTGATACGTATTACGGCAAAGACAGCGATACAGTAATCATATGGCAAAACCAGAGTTCCAGCAAGATAGGTATCGCCATGGAACAAACAGATATCCCGCTTTCCAAGGCACGTACAGATGAATTTGACAGTGTCGCGGGTCCAAACGGCAAAATATGGATAGTAAAGTAAGGTGTTGAACTTGAATGATGGGCAGATATTGGTTGATGGTTTTTAGAGCGTTTCCGTTTTGTTTTGTCACTTCTTTCAACGATTCTCTGGAAAGTCTGAAAAGTGAAGTGTTGTCTTTTCAGTGTGCAAGCACGGTAAAAGTCAATCTCCTGAAGAATACTGCGGATCTTGCAGGAGACTGACTTTTACTGCTTAACTGAAAAATCACTCATCTTCGTTCCGTTCAGCAGGAATCATTATTCCAATAGATTTCTCACATAATGAAATAATCAGGATTTATATACTCTATCTCTTTTTCAACAGGTTGCGGCGTTCTCCTTGCGAAAACGTCACGGTTCAGGGATAATTATCCTGAAAAAATCCCGGGTAAACACCCTCTATCCAGCAGGACGGAAAGCAAAAGGTTGCTGCCCGTGTTGTTCGCTTTGACCAGAGAGGTCGCGACACTCCCTTTGCTCTTGCCTCAAGATCAACTTCAAAGAACAATGCCCCTCTCTGTCTTGCCCTTTGGGGAAAACCTGCGGTATAATACTGCCTTTATTGCGCTTCTAGCGGCCTGCCAAGGGCGTGAGCAGCACAGATTTTGCAGGGGAGCATACAGAAAAATATGGTAAAAGGCTGTTTCTGGATGGCGCTGATTGCGGCGCTTTTAAGCTTGCCTTTGCCCGCTGTTGCGGGCAAAAGACCGCTCTTGGCGCTTGACTCTGGTCATACGCCGCAGCAAAGAGGCGTTCTGGGCGCACGCGGCATTTATGAGGTGGAATACAACGACCGCTTTGTGGCGGAACTCAAACCGCAATTGGAAGCCATGGGCTGGGACGTGGTTCTGACGCGGCAACCCGAGGAGTCGCCGACCCTGATCGAGCGCACTGCCAAGGCCAACCGCCTGTGCGCTGACCTGTTTCTGTCCATCCATCACGACTCTGCCCAACCTGCCTTTGTGTACACTACTACGGTGAACGGCGTGGAAGTCAAGCGCACGGTGAAGCCGTTCAGCGGCTATTCTCTCTTTGTTTCGCAACTCAACCCGCGCTATGCCGAGTCCCGGCGTTTCGCTACCCTGTTGGCGCGGCAGATACGACCTTTGGGGCGTGCGCCTACCTTGCATCACGCGGACCCAATCCGGGGAGAAAACCGTCCACTTTTGGACAGCTATTACGGTATTTACCGCTTTGACCGTCTGCTTGTGTTGCGGAAGGCCAAAATGCCAGCGGTGCTGTTGGAAGTCGGCGTGTTGCCTGATCCTGAAGACGAGGCCTGGATCAACAACACCCGCAACCGCCAAGCTATTGAAGCCGCTGTGGTCCGGGCAGTGCAGCTCTGGAACAATCCGGGCGCATACCCCTGACCTTTTTGACATCCCGTGCGCTTCCGGCACGCCGGTCGCTCCGCAATTCCATCCTTCCAAAAATCAGGGAGAATCGTATGTCAGTTCAAAAATATGTTTCTTGTGCGCTTGCCCTTGCGCTGCTGGTCCTGTTGGACGCCTGCACAGCCTCTACCCGGCCTGGCGCGATCGGTGTGACGCGCAAACAGCTTCTTCTGGTTCCTGCCCAGCAAGTAGAGCAGTCTGCAGCCGCCACTTTTGCAACAACCGCCCGCAAGGCGCAGGCTTCCGGGACGCTGGTAGGGGGAGAGGAGTACAACACTCTGCGGGAAATTGCCGGACGCCTGATTGCCCAAGTGGGGGTGTATCGCCCGGATGCCCAGAAATGGAACTGGCAGGTAGCGCTGATCAATTCCAAGGAACTGAACGCCTTCTGTCTGCCTGGTGGCAAGATTGTCTTTTACACTGGAATCATCCGCACGCTGAAACTGACCAACGCGGAAATTGCAGCGATTATGGGGCACGAAATGGCGCACGCCCTGCGGGAACACGGCAGAGAACGTCTCTCCGAACAGATGGGCACAAAGCTGCTTGCCAGTGCGGCTGGTCTTCTG
>CAMNHX010000366.1 GCA_946539945.1 uncultured Desulfobulbus sp.
GACGTACCAGGGGGAGCTGCATCCTGATGAGTTTGTCCAGCCGAAGGAGCCGGTGTCGCCGCCTGTTGTTCCTCCCGGTCCCATCATCCGGGCTGGAGTCAATATCCAGCCTCATTTCTGGCATCCATATTATATGCGCCGCTATCCTGAGCTACGTCATGCTCGGCATCTTGTGGACAGCGCTCGTCGCTACGGCTTCGCTCCTTACTCTATCCTGCCGACCACCACCACCAACCAGAGGGACAACTGATGAAGACACGACGCACTGTATCCGTGAGCCGTCAGGCTTCCGGCGCTATTCCTTCCCCCGCCGCTGTCGTTTCCCGTGCGCCACGCCGCGGAGCGGGCGCGGCGCCGCGCGAATGCGCGGCGTCGGGCACGCGACAAGGCCGGGCGCAGGCCGGAATATCATGCGCCCGTCCAGTAGTCAAATCAGCCCGGAAACTTGACGTTTCCCGGATTCACTGCGGCCTGGACTTCGTGAAGGTGTCTCTCTGGCTTGAGTGGTCTGAAGACTCTCATTTTCTGGAGCGGCTTGAGTTGCGCAAGCAGTACATGCAGCAGACAAAGAGCGATGAGTTGGCCCCGATTTCCGCAGGCGGGATGGATTGGAATCTGGCAAGGACAGGCGCTAAATATTATGCCTATCGCCTGCTGGTTGGTGATGTTGCCCTGCTGCTTTCTCGTGACGGTGGTTCTGGTGGTGACATCCCTTCTGCCCGTCTTGAGATTGGCTCTCTCACCAGCCAGACCGATTTGCTTGCCACACTGGTTCGCGTTCGCCATTTCCTGAAGGATGTTGGCGCAAAGATTGTTCGGGAACATGTCGGCGAATTGCATCTTGCCGCTGATTTTATTGGCGTTGATATTCGGAATCTTGGCCTGTTTGACCAGAATCGTTGGATATCCAAGGCGCGGCACTTTACCTCTCACTATGAGTTTCGGGAGTTCACCGGCTGCCAGCTCGGGCGCGGTGATTTTGTTCTTCGTTGTTACGATAAGGTTCGGCTGCTGAAGGAAGAGCATCACAAGCAGTCTGTCTTTGCCGGTTTGTGGGGTGTTGAAAAATTTGATGAATTGCCTGTGACTCGTGTTGAATTTCAGCTGCGGCGTCCGGTTTTGAAGCAGTTTCAGTTGGAGTGTGAGGGCTTCGCCTTGGGCGCTGTGGACACGGTGCTGAATTCTTTGGCCTCCATCTGGCGCTATTGCTCTGGCGTTTGGGCGCGTTTTGCGGACGCTGCGGTTGACCGTGTCAACAAAAACCAGTTGCGCACGAAGCTTTCTGCGTTTTGGCGGAAGGTCAAATCTGTTTCGTGGGTTGACCTGTTTCAGTTTGAGCGCAAATCTACCCCAGTTCGCAAAGACGAAGAGCGACTTCGCCGTCAGGCTGTCGGGTTGTTGATGTCTATTGCCGCCTTTCACGTCGAGGATGTATATGACCTTCCTGCCACTTTGAAGGAGATGCTGCGCTTTGTGAGGGAGGATGTTACTGACTTCCAAGACCGGAACGAGGGGGAATTTGTCAGTCGCATGATGATAAAACGAAACGCTGCACTTTTGGAGGTGTGACATGGAGCAACAAGCACAGGGGTTTCTGCCTGATTTGGGAAGGCCCTACTCTGATTCCGACGTTGCCCGGATGCTTGGCATCAGTATTTCTGCGGTTCGTAGGGATTCCAAGCGGCTTGGTGTTATCCGCATCCGTCGGAAGTACATTTTCTTTGAGGTTCCCTTGCTTGCCGCCTTGAAGAACATGGTGAACCTGTCGCTTGAGTCTTCTCTTTCCGAGTCTCCGCCCTATCCGCTGCTGGATTTCATGGCTATTGAGCGCGGTGGAAGCGAGGAAAGCAAAGGCGACATGATGGAAGACCGCCATGGCCTCCTTGCTTGAGTGGGCAAACGCTTATCTGGATTTCTGCAAAAGCCGTTTCATCCACAATACATATCAGGAGAAGGTCAAGGCTTTCAAATTCCTGTTTCGTTCGGTTTCTCCGCAATCATCCGTTGCCGATTTGTCGCAGGGTCAAATTCTGCTGCATTTTTCCGCCTTGGTGAATGGTGGTCGGTCTGGGAACGCAGTCAATCAAGACCGGAAAAACCTGATTGCTGCGTGGAACTGGGGCTGTCGGTATCTGCAGGGCTTCCCGAAGGAGAATCCGTTCTTGACTGAACGCTTCCCTGAAGTTCGCTGTCCTCGGTATGTTCCGCCTCTGTCGGATTTCTGGCTTGTCCTGGACAAGGCTGAAAGCGAGCAAGACCGGGTGCTGCTGCTTTCCTACCTGTACCTTGCTGCCCGGCGTACCGAGCTTTTCCGGCTGCAGCTTGATGATGTGGACCTTTCCCGCCAGCGCGTCCGCCTCTCCACTCGGAAGCGGGCCGGCGCTCTTGAGTATGACTGGCTGCCGGTTGCCGAAGCGCTCTTGCCGGAGTTGACAGCACAAGTTGAGCGAGTCTCTGATTCCGGTCCCTGGGTCTTTCCGAACCCTCGGACCGGAACGGCATACTTTGAGCGTGCGCCTTGGATGCCGCGCCTGTGCGGTCTTGCTGGTGTTCGTCCTTTTGGTCTCCATGCAATCCGTCATTTGACAGCCAGCATCCTTGCTCAGCAAAACGTTCCCTTGGTGCAGATTCAGCAAATCCTCCGCCACAAGCGCTTGACCACCACTGAACGCTATATCCGCTCTCTGGGAGATTGTCGGGAGGCGGTCTCTGCCATTCCAAGACCGCCCGCTTGACGCAAAAACGTTCCAAACTGTCACAAACTGCGCTTTT
>CAMNHX010000367.1 GCA_946539945.1 uncultured Desulfobulbus sp.
GTCCCAGCCCCAGTCCGCAAAGAGGGAACAGAGTGTGTAGCGGTGTACCCGCTCGTCATCCACCACCAGAATGCACAGTTTTTTTTCTGTCATGACTCCACCAGGAAAGAAGTGTGCCAAGCACGATCCGCAAGCCGGGCACAGGATACCATGCCGGAACAGCGCTGCAAAAGCAAAAGACCCAAGTCCTGAAAAGTACTGCGAATCCGCAGTGTTTCCCGTATGATGCCGGGAACAGACAGGCGACAAGAAACCGCACAAGGAGATTCCCATGAGCAACGAACTTTTTGAGCAGCCAGGCCAGCTCTATCTGGGCCGCGAAACCGGCGCACAAGGCGCTCCCTTTTTCCTGCCTGCCAGGCATCTGACCACCCACGCGGCCCTTATTGGCATGACCGGCAGCGGCAAGACCGGTCTGGGCGTGGCCTTGCTGGAAGAGTGCGCCCTGTCCGGCATTCCGGCCCTGATTGTGGACCCCAAGGGCGACATGAGCAACCTGCTCCTGAACTTCCCGGACCTGTCGCCCGCAGAGTTTGAACCTTGGATGGACGCAGACGCAGCAGCCCGGGAAAACATGAGCGTGCAGGAACTGGCCGCGCAGACTGCGAACCGATGGCGGCAGGGTCTGGCAGACTGGGGACAGGATGGTAGCCGCATCAGGCGCTTGCGGGAGAGCGCAGACTTTACGGTCTTCACGCCGGGCAGCGCCGCAGGCAGGCCCCTGTCGGTTCTGGACAGCATGGACGCGCCTGGTCCCGAGGTTCTGGCAGACCAGGATACCCTGACCGGTCTGGTGAATGCGGCGGTTTCCTCCCTTTTGAGTCTGGCAGGGCTTGACGCTGATCCCATAAAGAGCCGGGAACACGTGCTTTTGTCCACATTGGTCCTGCACTTCTGGAACCAGGGCGAACATGTGGGACTGGCCGGGCTGATTGCGGCTGTGGCCCAGCCGCCAGTGGACAGGATAGGCGTCTTTCCGGTGGACAGCTTTTACCCTGAAAACAAGCGCATGGATTTGGCCATGCAGCTCAACACCCTGATGGCCAGCCCTTCCTTTGCCAGCTGGATGAGCGGCGAGCCGCTGCACATCGGACGGCTGCTTGTCGCTGAACACGGCAGGCCGCGACACAGTATCTTTTCCCTGGCCCATCTCTCGGATGCGGAACGGATGTTCTTTGTCACCCTGCTTCTGGGGCGGCTCATCGGCTGGATGCGGCGGCAGGAAGGGAGCGAGGGGCTACGCGCCCTGCTCTACATGGACGAGATCTTTGGCTATTTTCCACCGGGTAGCAATCCGCCCTCCAAGGAGCCAATGCTGCTCTTGCTCAAGCAGGCCCGCGCCTTTGGTCTGGGTGTGGTGCTGGCGACCCAGAATCCGGTGGATCTGGATTACAAGGGTCTGGCCAATATCGGTTCCTGGTGCATTGGTCGCCTGCAAACCCGGCAGGATCAGGAGCGCGTGGTTTCCGGCATGGCCGCAACAGACCGGGAGGGCCTGCGCACGCTGCTGGCCAGTCTGGAAAAGCGCTGCTTCCTGCTCCACTCCGCGCACCGCAACGCGCCCCTGCTCTTCCAGACCCGCTGGACGCTCTCTTACCTGAAAGGCCCCATTGCCCTGACCGAGCTGGCCAAACTGGGAGTACAGCCGGGGACAGCCAGTCCAGCGCCCGGTCCGACAGAAGAGGAGAGCGCCTCTGGTTTTTCAGCGACCCGGCCCCTGATTGCTGGTGAGGTGGCGCAATACTTTGCGCTTCCTGCCGCCTTTCCGCCTCTGTACCGGCCCACGCTTCTGGGACTGGCCCGGGTGCGGCATACGGATCAGCGCCGGGGCATTGACCAGGTCTCGGAGATACGTTTGCAAGCACCTGTGCCGCAGGCAGGTGCGACTGTTTCCTGGGAGGCAGCCCAGCCTCTGGACGCTGATCTGGCCGAGTTTTTGACCGAAGCCCCGGAAGCAGCCCGTTTTGCCGCCCTACCTGCGGAACTGACGCTGGTAAAGGCTTTTGAGGCGGCAAAGAAACGCTTGGCCGAGTACCTGTACCGGACAGGCAGTCTGCCGCTCTTCCGGGTTCAGTCCTTGAAGCTGGAATCAGCGCCCGGCGAGAGCGAGGCCGAGTTCCGGGAACGTCTGGCAGGCGTTCTGGCAGACAAGCGGGCTGCTGCCCAGGAACAGCTGGCGCAGACCTACGAAAAGAAGCGGCAACAGCTGCAGCTCAAGCTGGAAAGGGCACAGGCCAAACTGGACAAGGAGCAGCGGGACGTGCGGGTTCAGGGGGTGGACACGATCATTTCCTTGGGCACAGTCGTTCTGGGTGCGCTTTTTGGCCGCAAGGGCAGTGTCCTGGGCAAGTCCACACAGGGGATGCGCGATGCGGGCCAGTTGATGAAGGAAAAGCAGGACGTGCAAGTGGCGCAGGGAGAGGTAACGCGCCTCTCGCAGGAACTGGCCGCGCTCCAGGCGGAAGAACAGGCCCGGATGCAGGCAACAGAGGCGGAGTACAAACCTGAAATGCTGACAGTGGAAAGTTTCAGCATTGCGCCCCGGAAAAGTGATATTTACGATCTGCGCGTCTGCCTGCTTTGGGAGACTGTGCAGGAAAGCGCTGACCAGTCATAAAAAGAGGATAAGGATCAGTACAGGACAGGGGCGTGAGCGCTGACCAGGACGCACGGCAAGCTCCGCCCTTCAGGAAGGGGAAGGAGAGCGCGAACCCTCTTGCCTTTTTCCCTGCCTGCGCCTCTTTCCTCCCTCCGGCGGC
>CAMNHX010000368.1 GCA_946539945.1 uncultured Desulfobulbus sp.
TCTCTGTGTAGTAGTAGTCCCTTTCATGCGACAATGCCGGTCGCGCCGAGATAATTCTGATGTATTCATCGCCATCCGCCTCCTCTGCTTTGTGAATGACCAAAACCAACAGGCAACCCTTGACCGTGCCGATGGTGCGCCAACGAATCTCGCCCGCGACATTGCGATTGAAATCCCGCACAGCCAAAGGATCGTTAAACACCAGCACGGCATCCTCAAAATCCACACCGTGCTTCTGTTTGTTTGCCCTTGCTTTGTTCTTGTCCCAACTGAAGTAGCGCAAGGCCCTTACTCCTCAAACCAGTTCTTCTCCGCGCTTTCACCCCTCATCCAGCGCCCGCTTCACCTTGGCCCGGAGTTCGATCTGTTGGTCCATATCCAGCCCGGCCATGCGATCCCGGATCAGCCGTAGGGGCGCTTCGCGAAGCGCCCCTACAGGGAATCCCCATATGCGTGGGGAACAGTCGGGTACGTCCATGCTCACTGCTTCCCGGTGTTCTCAAAATCCGGGAATGCTCTGGCAAACCTCCACTGGGGTCTGTTCCATCCTGGCCTGCCGAAGCTGACTGCGAAGGTCGGCGAGGTGCTGCCGGGTGCTGTCCAGTTGCAAGGCAGCAGCAAAATTGTCTGGCTCCGCTTCCACCCGCTTCTGCCCCCTCGCAATCAAGGACTCAACGAGTGCAATACGTTGCTCAAGCTGGGTAATTGTTCTGTTCATGGTTTCCACTCCACCCGGATGATGCCCTTGGAATGCCCCTCTCGGGAACGTCCATACCAATCAGTCCAATAGGCTGCCATTTGTTTGTCTTCATGGAAGAAGATAAACGCATCCACCCGCCATTTCGTCCGCGTTTTGTCCCTCTCCCGAAAGACAGCCGTCAAAAGAATCCGTTGCATGAGCGGCAACAGATTGAAGTGCGCTTCGCTCATCACCACCACATCCACATCGTTTGGGTTGACCTTGGTAGTAAGGAAGGAACCGTCCACCCAAATCTCAAATGGCAGACCAAATTGCTCAAGATATTGGCGGAACTCGCTTAATCCCTGCATCAAGACACCCCTAGTGCTGCTGGCCGGAAACGGCGCAACGCAGAGGTCATATACCTGGGCTAGACTTTTGTCGTGCAGGCCCGGCGGCAAGAGTGCGGTTGTCACTACTGAACCTTCCCGATCATGTGCCAATACCTTCTCCCTATATATGCCAAGATCTCTTCCTCTGCTGGTGTCGCTGTTTTCCCTGTTGCCACCATGTTTTTGGCAATGGCGTAAACGTCACTTATCTGTTGGGGATTCTGCGCAATGCGATCAATGGCCGCCCGCACATCTTGGTCAGACAGCTTGGCTATGCGGTTGTTGATCTCACTGTCAATCATGGAATCATCAATGCCTTCATGGGACGCCGCCTTGCGAATCACCTCACGCAACATCTCGCGCTTGGGCTTGCGCAACTGTCCGCTTGCCTTGCCAACATAATA
This sequence comes from uncultured Desulfobulbus sp., assembly GCA_946539945.1. GTDB lineage: Bacteria > Desulfobacterota > Desulfobulbia > Desulfobulbales > Desulfobulbaceae > Desulfobulbus. Next base: position 1,476 of record CAMNHX010000368.1, read on the forward strand.
GAGTATGGGCAAAACATCAGACAGTCGCTTCACCCCCTCATCCAGCGCTGCATAAGCAAGCTCCCGTTGCCCTTCGGGCGTTTGGAGATATGCCTTCATGTAGCGGTTGTGCAAGTAGCCGCGAATGTCGGTCACAAGCTCGCCGCTCCTGGTGTCCATACAACTGGTGATCAATGAGAGGAGCAGACGAATCTTCCATCCGCACTGGCGACAAAACCCTTCCATCTCGCGATAACGGGTCAAGCGCTCAACGCGCATATCCAGCGGTGGACCGCCGCACTCAACGCGCAAATCAACATGGACCGGCAAGCCGTCATACGGAATGTCGTCCCAATAACTTACCTCCGCCCCATGCGGTATTTCGTCTGGCAGGGCATACTGAAGACCATCGCCGATATAGCGGCTGTTGATATAGTCTTGACGCTGCACCCAACGGCACTGATCCAGCATAAAAATTTCACTCTCTATCCCGCTTGCCCGGAATGTGTACTTTTTCCACCCGCAGTACCCATCCAGATAGCGGGTCTGCTCGTAGCTGTACACACGACTGTCGGCAACGACGTACTCATTGATCTCGCCGTAGGTATTCCTGAATTGGAATGTAATAAGGCTGTCGGGCATGATCGTTTTCGACTCCTTACTTCTTCTTGCGTCTGCTCCACTCCGCATACTCCGGAAAACGCTCGTTAAATTCCTGGAAGAACGCAGATGGAGAACTGCTATCCGTGCCGTATTCCGTAGCCCACCACTCGCAGACACCAGCAAACCAGCCTGTCAGCGTTTGATCGAGATTGCGCCGCTTCTCGTCGCCGCCTTGAGAGTGGGGGGAGTTGAACGGTATGGCATTCATAACACCCGCAACCGTGCCGTGGTTCACACCGCCGTTCTGCGTAGCGGATGCAGTGCCCACGTTGTCCGGCGTGGCAGAGTGGAGACCTGCGCGAGGAATAGGCCGAACAATACTGCCTGATTTGACAGCAGCATGCACAATCTCCAGGGCCTCTTCGCCGGGAGTACCCACAAGCAGGAACTCGCCGAGGGTAAGGAAATGCTCATAAGGAAGTTTTAAAGCCTTCGCTATCTTGCGGCGCGTGTCTTCCCTACCGTTCTTTTTTCCACTCGCAATCTCCGAGATAAACGCAGGTTTCACGCCTATTTCCCTCGCAATGGACGCGGCTGTTCCCCTTTCCATGTGATTCAACAGATAGGTCAGCGCGACCGAAAACGGCTTTTTTTGTGGAGTTTGCTTTTCTCTGCTCTCGTTCATGGTCCCCCCCCCCC
>CAMNHX010000369.1 GCA_946539945.1 uncultured Desulfobulbus sp.
GGAAGACCCGCCGCAGGCAGCCACCATCTTGGCTGCGCGAATCTTGGCCGCCATACCGCCCGTGCCTACGCTGCTGGTAGTCTGCCCGGCCATGGACTCAATTTTGCGGTCAATGCGGGCCACAGTATAGATGGGTCGCGCTGTCGCGTCTTCCGAGGGATTGCCGGTGTAGAGTCCGTCCACGTCGCTCAAGATGATGAGCATATCCGCGCCGATCATGTTGGTGATGAGCGCTGCCAGGGTGTCGTTATCGGAAAAACGCAGTTCTTCTGCGGAAACCGTGTCGTTTTCGTTCAGAATCGGGATGACCCCGCAGGAAAACAGGGTGAAAATGGTGTTGCGTGCGTTGAGATAGCGCTGGCGATGGGACAGGTCAGCGTGGGTAAGCAAAATCTGCGCGACCGGCTGTTCGTAGCGGGCAAATGCCTGTTCGTAAGCCTGCATCAGGAGACCCTGCCCCACTGCGGCCAGCGCCTGCCGTATCTTGAGCGGTTCGCCCGGAGTCTTGACCTTGCCCAGCCGCCTGCGCCCCGCTGCCTGGGCGCCAGAGGTCACGAGAATGACTTCCCGACCTGTGTTCTTGAGAAAGGCCAGTTGTCGGGCAAGCTGTTCAATAATGGTTTCGTTGATGCCCTGCTCATCGGTCAGTACCGCGCTGCCCACCTTGATCACAACCCGCCGCGCCTGATCGTAGAGCATCTGGCGTTGGAACAGCCCGTCTTCCAGAGAAAAGCGCTCGCTCATGCCGCGTCCTCCCTTGTGCTGGCGAGCATCTCGCCAATTTTGTGCCGTAGCGCGTCCAGACCTGCACCCGTGGCTGCGGAAATGGCCAGGGTCTGCAGCCCCTGATCAGCAAAACGGCTTTCCAGTTCTGCCAGCCGTTCAGCGCTCAACAGATCCGTCTTGTTCAACACGACCAAGCGGGGGCGTGCGGCCAGTTCTTCACTGTAGGCAGCCAGTTCTGCTGCCACGATCCGGCAGTCTTCCAGCGCCTTGTCCCCTTCCCCACTGGCGTCGACAAGCTGGACCAGCAGACTGGTGCGCTCAATGTGGCGCAAAAACTGGTGTCCCAAGCCAATGCCCTGATGCGCACCTTCAATCAGCCCCGGAATATCCGCCAGAACGCAGGGCCGGAGTTCCGGGTTGTCGGGAAAGCGCATAACGCCCAGTTGCGGCTCCAGCGTGGTGAAGGGATAATCTGCGATCTTCGGTTTTGCCGCAGAGAGACGGGACAGCAGTGTGGACTTGCCCGCATTGGGCAGTCCGGCCAACCCCACGTCGGCAAGCAGTTTCAGTTCAATGGCCAGCCAGCGCTCCTCGCCCTCCTCGCCAGGCGTGAACTGCCGGGGCGCACGGTTGACTGCTGTGGCAAAGTGCCGGTTGCCCAGGCCGCCTGCGCCACCCCGGGCTGCCAGAAAACGCTGGCCCGGTTCTGTGAGGTCTGCCAGCAGTTCACCGCTTTCCGCATCCCGCACCACTGATCCCAAGGGCACTGGCACAAGGCAGTCCTTGCCGCCTCTGCCGTTCTTGTCACTGCCCTGGCCGCCCTGCCCGTTTTCCGCCTTGAAGTGCGAGCGGAAACTGAAATCAACCAGGGACTGCAAACCAGCGTCCGCCACCAGCCAGACATCGCCGCCCTTGCCGCCGTCGCCGCCGTTGGGACCACCCTTGGGCACAAACTTTTCCCGCCGGAAACTGACGCATCCCTTGCCGCCCCGGCCCGCGCCGACAAAAAATCTGGCCTCATCCACCAAGCCCATACTGTTGCGCTCTGCCCTCTGGATAACAGAAAACCCGGCATCAATATACAGAATTGATGCCGGGTATGCACATGACCGGCTGCCTTGAAGCAGCCGACAGCTGAATCATCTCTATTCAGCGGCGACAGGATAGACCGAAGCCCGCTTGCGCCCCTGACCAAAAGCCTCGTACTGCACCACCCCGTCAATTTTGGCGAACAGGGTATAGTCTCGCCCGCAGCCAACATTGACGCCCGGATGAATCTTCGTGCCGAGCTGGCGGACAAGAATGCTGCCCGCTGTCACGGTCTGCCCGCCAAAGCGCTTGATGCCGCGTCGCTGTCCCGCACTGTCGCGACCGTTCCGGGAACTGCCGCCTGCCTTCTTGTGAGCCATGTTTTCCTCCCTGAAATCTGCCGCTCAAGCGGAAATGGCGTCAATGTTGAGGGCTGTGTACAGCTGCCGATGCCCCCGCTTCACCTGATAGCCCTTGCGGCGCTTCTTCTTGAAGACGATTATTTTCTTGTGGCGTCCCTGCTCAATAATGGTAGCGCTCACCTTTGCGCCTTCCACCAGCGGACGGCCAATGCGAACATTCTCGCCATCTACCACCAGAAGAACGTCAGCCAGTTCCACTGTGGCTCCGACTTCGCCTTCCAGCTTTTCCACCTTCAGCCGGTCCCCGGCTGTCACCTGATATTGCTTCCCGCCTGTGCGGACAATCGCGTACATATCAACCTCCTCAAGCATGAAACTTTCTGACAAAAACCGCAAGCCGCCAATAGACCCGATTTGCCGGTCAACTGTCAAGGTCCAATTCAGGGCCAAGGCGGCAACACGGCGAAATCCTTTTTGGAAGCAGTTGTGAACAGCCGATCTTTGATCGGGCTATGTGGCCCGCGCTGCCGAAAAAACCTTTTGAACCAGGCCAGAGGCCCTGTAAGGTCTCGGCCACGGCTTGGGGTTACAACTGTTTTCATGATTTCTTTCCAAATCTATGCAAATCTCTCCAAAA
>CAMNHX010000370.1 GCA_946539945.1 uncultured Desulfobulbus sp.
GATCATATCCAATGGCTTGGATCAACTCTGGATATGGATACTTGGTATAGAAAGGCTAAAATTTATCTAGTTACTTCATCTTATGAGTCTTTCTCGATGACAATAATGGAATCCAAAACCTACGGCATCCCGCTGGTTACATATTCAATGCCCTATCTTGAATTGCTCAAGGATGGCAAGGGATACATAGAAGTTCCCCAAGGTGGCATACAAGAAGCCGCAGATGCGATACTCAAACTCCTGAATGATAATGAACTTTGTGAAAAACTCTCAAGAGAGGCAAAAGAATCCATAAAACCATTCATGGAATTTGATCATGAAAAAGCATGGAGGGAGATATTCGATGAGGTTATTTCTCCGAAAACAGAGACTTCTCATACAGATATTTCAATAGATAAGGAAAATATGAAGCTACTTCTGGAAACATTTGGTTTCCATTATGAAAAAGGTGTGGAAAAATACAGGGACATTGAAAGGAGATATAGAGACCAGGAAAAAGTTATTGCTCCGGTAAAAAATATAAACTCATCAGTGTTGAAATATTTACTTCTCTGCGCCACCGCAAGAGTTGATATAAAACTCACTGGTTCACCTGACCATAAACTTACTGTTATTAGTTGTGATAGTGAAGTAAAATATCGTGTTCCAGAGTGGATAACCAAAAATAACCAAGGAATTGTAGATGGATATGGGATAGTTTTTGAATCAAATACAGGAAAAATGGAATTTTCTGTCCAATGCGAAAGTGAAGGTGGGTTTGATGTATGGTTAAGAGGAGTTGATTACAGAAATAATCAGGGGCAACGTATCCCAATATGGATCAACTACAAAAACTTTACCATAAACGGTGAAGAAATTTTCCATGATGATACTAGAATTTCACATGACAAATCCTATCATTTCCAGAAAAATGTCAAAGAAAAAGAAATTATTACTGTCAGTGTATCCTGGTATCCCGATGGATACCAAGAGCCACCGCAAAAATGATGCCCAGACTTTCTATGAACACCACCTTTCTTGAAGCCTGCAAGGGGCGGAGAACCAGCCATGTTCCGGTCTGGTTCATGCGGCAGGCAGGGCGCTATCTGCCGGAATACCAGCGCGTGCGCAGTCCGTACAGCTTCCTGGAACTCTGCAAAAGACCAGACCTCTGTGTCGAAGTCTCGCTGCAACCTGTGGACATTCTCCACGTGGACGCTGCCATCCTCTTTTCCGACATCCTCATTCCAATGGAGGCTATGGGGCTGGAACTGGAATTCTCCGAAGGTAAAGGCCCTGTGTTCCCGAACCCGGTGCGCGATTACCGGGCCGCTGCCGCCCTGCGCATTCCTGACCCGGAAGAGGATATGCCCTTTGTGCTGGAAACCATCCGGCTTTTGCGGGAAGCGCTTGCTGTGCCGCTCATCGGCTTTTCCGGTGCGCCCTTTACCTTGGCGACCTATATCATTGAAGGCGGCAGTTCGCGGAACTTCCTGCACACCAAAAAAATGATGTATCAGGAACCAGCCCTGTTTCAGGAAATCTTGCGCAAGATCAGTGACTGCACTGTCCGCTATTTGGCTGCGCAGGTCAGGGCAGGAGCGCAGGTCTTGCAGCTTTTTGACACCTGGGCCGGTGCGCTGGCGCCGCCTGATTACACGGCCTTTGCCCTGCCTTGGGTCCGCGCTGTTCTGGCTGGACTGCGCCAGCAAACCGATGTGCCGCTCATCTACTTTGCCAACAACGGGGCCACGCTGTTGCCGGAAACCAGCCGCCTGGATGCTGACGTGCTGGGGATTGACTGGCGCACGCCGTTGGAAATGGCCATCAACGCGGTCAATCAGGCGGAAAACCCCAAGGCTGTACAGGGCAATCTGGATCCTTTGGCGCTCTTTCTTCCGGAAAAGCAGCTTGCAGAACGGGTCACAGCGCTTCTGGACGCGGGTCAGCAGGCAAAAGGCTACATCTTCAACCTGGGCCACGGCATCATCCCGGAAACCGATCCGGCACAGGTGAAACGCGTGGTTGACATCGTACACAGCTATCAGGGAACGCAACCGTGAACCTTCCTGTCGCCCGGACTGAAGTGCGCATTCCTTCGCTTGAGGAGTGCATCAAGCTCATGGACAAGTACGGGATGCTGGACAACATTCGCAGGCATTCCCTGGTTGTGGCGCTGGTGGCTGCGCAGTTGCACACGGGTCTTGCCGCCCGGCAAGCGGGGCGTGTTCAGGACACGCTGCCGCTTGTGGTTGCAGGTGCGCTGCTCCACGACATTGCCAAAACCCAGTGCCTTTACGGCAAGTGCCATCATGCGGAAGTGGGCGCGGAAATCTGTCTGGCCGAAGGCTTCCCGGAAATCGCCGGGATTGTGCGCCAGCATGTGCGTCTTGATACTTTTGATGCGGCAGCCTATGAAGAGGGCTGCTTTGGTGCGCGGGAACTCGTCCACTATGCGGACAAGCGGGTTCGGCATCATGAAATTGTTTCCCTGAACGAGCGACGCGAATACGTGCTGACCCGTTACGGCAAACGTGACGCTGCCCGCTGTGCTGTCATTGACCGCTATTTTCAGGACTGTCAGCGCCTGGAGTACTTGCTTTTCCGCTGGCTGCCCTTTTCCCCTGAAGACTTGGGCCTTGTAGGATTGCAGGGAGGAGCGTACCACTGTTGACATCCCCTCTTGCCTGAAGGTGGGAGATTCCTACCGCGTTCAGAAGCAAGACTCCTGAATCACTTCGGTGGGTTCCTGCTTCAACGAGGCTGCCCAGAGGA
>CAMNHX010000371.1 GCA_946539945.1 uncultured Desulfobulbus sp.
TTTTCAGTGCGATAGCACGGTAAAAGTCTAAAAAGTGAAAACGGAATTGCTCTAGAGCGTTTCTGTTTTGTCTTTGTACAACCTTCCCTGCTTCGCCGGAAAGCCTGAAGCGCGAAGCGCGGCAAGTTCCTGTCTGCATTTCCCGCTTCGCTGAAAAGTCGAGTTGACGCGCTCAAAAGGACAGGAAGGGAGAAGCGCTTCCCCGGCCAATTTCCGGTTACCGAACAGGTCTGTTGAAAAAGCGCAAAAGCGCAGGGGCGCAACAGTGAAAAGCCGCCTACTTCCTGTCCCGCTGCTTCAGCAACTCATAGGCAGCGTTCAGTTCCTTCATCTTCTCGTCAGCAACACGCTTGAACACCTCGCCCAGATGCGCCACCTTGTCCGGGTGATACTCCATGACCATCTGGTGATAGGTCTTTCTGATGAGTGCCATGCTGGCCCCTGGCTCCAGCCCCAAAACGGCCAATGCCTGCGCTTCTGCCTTGGCTCTCTCCTGCTGGCCTTGCTGCTCCTGTGCGCCGCTCCTTCCCTCCTGAAAGAAAGCCTCGTTTTCCTGCGCTGTGTCCTGATCGAAGAAGTCATCCCACTCTGTTTCTGGTCTGAAGTAGCGCTCCCGGATACGGCGATGGTTATACTCTGAAATCTCCAGCATATCTGCAATGTGCCGGATCAGGGCCAGTTCAGGTTCTGCCCCTGATACCTTGACTGCCGCCATGGCATAAGCCTGCTCCAGCAGGGCCAAGCGCGTAGTCGCAGGAAAGCGTTTGCGGAAGTTATTGAGCAGCGCATCCAGAGTCTTCGCTGAAGTGGCTGGTCGCTGGATACGCTTTTTCACGCGCTCAAGCTGCGCTTCACCGTAGCCGAGCTGGTACTGGAAAAAGTCCAGGATAACATCAGCTTCAGCTTGGGAAACACGCTTGTCTGCCAAGGCCACCTGCGTCAGAATACGAACCACCAGGTCTTCAAAGCGCCGCACACTCTGCCGTCGCGTTCCGATCATTCTGAACACGTACAAGGGCAGTTCATCCCGGCTCGACACGGTTTGCCTGAACAGGTACAAAAACAGGGCGGTCAGCAAGGCAGCGCTGGTCAGGGGGAGGGTGTCCTGCCAGGTAAAGTGCAGGTTCTGGTGGACCATCCAGAACCTGTGCAACCCGGACAGCGCACAGAGCGCCAGCCCACTCCGGGGCAGAGGTGGAAAAAGGGGCATGGGGTTCAGTATATGCAATGCCAACCCCAGCACAGCCAGCAGCATCACAACCGGCAGCAAGCCCTGACAGAACAGGTATGCCTGAGGCGACAGAGGGGTAATCTTCAACACAATATTGATCAGTGGGGGGGTCAGGCTTTCAGCCCAGGGCAGGGCGAAAAAGAAGAGGGCTGGCATTCCCAGACCAAGAAAGGCTGTCCACAGCAGGGCGCGCAGGCAATGGACAACAACCCAACTGAAGGGGCGCCGGATGACCAGCAGCAGGGCCGCCGTCAAAGGAACGCCGCCCAGAACCATGTACAGCTTTTCGGCAGGGAGGCGATCCTGAAGAAAGGCAAAGAGCAGGTACAGTCCGCAGACTGTCGCAGGCAAGGCAAATCGTGATGTTCCCATAACGTTGCATTCCTTGTTTCCGGCAAGACGGTGAAAATGACAGGATGGACAAGTGAACAGACAAAACAACAGCGTACAGGCAGAGCGGCAAGACTGGCAGTTCCGCTTCAGTTTCCCTTTTCAGGCTGACTGCGCAAGAGAGTGTATGCAGCCTTGAGGGCCTGCCTCTTTTCTTCAGCCCTGTGGCGGCTGGCCAGATCCTCTTTGCTGTACTGATCGGGATCGCATTGACGGGTCAGCTCCCGATAGGCCCGGCGAACAGCGTTCCAATCCGCATCAGGTCTCAAACCCAGAGTGGCGTAAGCCTGCCAGATCGCCTTGTCCTGAACAGGGCCTGTCTTGACCTTTTGCGCTTCCGGGTTGACGCTCTTTGCCCGGTCCGATCCCGGATGCAGGCGCTCGCGGCGCAGCAGTTGCCGGAGGGCAGCGCCAAACATGAACAGCCAGACCAGCAAAAAAGGGATTAGGAACAGCAGTTTTGCGCCCTGATCCGGCTTGAGCGTGGAAAGCACCGCGCCCAGCATGACCAGCAGGCAGAGCAGATAGACCACAAAAAAGAAGCGTCTCCTGCCCTGCTGCCGCGCCCTGCCCGCTTCCGGCGAATCAGGCCAGCTTGAGTTCATGACGCCTTGTTTTCAGGTACTCGTAGGCTGCATTGACGAGTTTTGTTCTGCTCTCGGCAATGCGCCGGAATTCCCGACCCAACCGCTCCGCCTTGTCCGGGTGATACTGTTTTATCAAACGCCGCCAGGCTCTTTTGACATCTGCCCAGTTTGCATCCGGGTCCAGGCCCAGAATGGCAAAAGCCTTGGCCTCGTTGCCAGACAGCTGCCGTTTTGGGCGCACATCGTAACCCAGTTGTGCTGGCTGCTCGTCCCAGTTCTGGTATTTGGCGTGAATATGTCGCAGCACGCCAGTCGGAGCGCCCAGCAGGTCTGCAATCCGGGCTGCCAGGTTCAGCCCGGCTGCAGAGGGCGGAGTCCGTGTATGGATCAGGTCATAGACCAGTTCCAGCAGGATCAGGTGGGCAGTGGTGGTTGACAGGGAGCGGTAGTCCCGCAGCAAGGTTTCCAGCTCTGCCGGTTTGTCCAAGGCCCGGCGTATCTGTCCCTTGATCTGCTCAAGCCGGTACTCGTCACAGCCCAGTT
>CAMNHX010000372.1 GCA_946539945.1 uncultured Desulfobulbus sp.
TTCATAGAACAGCACTAACCTTTTCCTTGTTCTTTACCGTCTCAAGCTGCACGGATGAGCCTGACACTCTCTTCCTGCTCGCTGATACCCCGCCGGATCATTTCATGATTGTAAGCGCTGATGACATCCTGCCTTTTGAGCATCCCCAAAACCCACGGCTCTTCCCGGCTTTCCACCACCGGGATTTCCTCAATACCCTTGACGTCAAAGAGCTGCATGGCTTCGTACAGACTCGCATCCGGGGTAAGCAGGATCACCTCCCTTGTGCAGATGGTTCCCACAAGCTGTCCGGCCCGCTCCTGTTCGTGCAGGAGCAAGGCGGTTTTCACGTCCTGCATGGAAACCACACCCACCATCAAACCGCGATGGTCAATCACCGGGAAATAAAAATGCCTGCTGGTATCGCGGAACAGTTCCAGCAACTGGTTCACGTTGGCGTTTTCGCTGATAAAGCACACATCCTCGCTGATGGCCTTGCCCACGCGCACAGATTTCAGAATGGCCGCTTCCCGGCCCTCGTGAATGTCAATGCCCTCACGGGTCAGTTCAACGGTGTCAATGGAGTCGTCATGGAGCCATTTGGCGGTGATGGTGCCCAGAACTACGGTCAGCATGACCGGAATGATGATCAGGTAATTGCCCGTCATTTCAAACAGCAGAAAGATGGCAGTCATGGGCGCGTGGGTTGAGGCTGCCAGAAAAGCGCCAATGCCCACAGTGGCGTATGCGCCAGGCGTGGCGGTCGCCTGCGGAAAGAGTGTGTGAACCACTATGCCAAAGGACCCGCCCAGAGTCGCGCCGATAAAGAGCGCAGGCGCAAAGACGCCGCCTGCGCCGCCAGAACCCAGGGTGATCGCTGTGGCCACAGACTTCAGCACCACCAGCACAGTCATGCGCCAGAGCAGGGTTTCACCGTCCAGCGCCTTGGCAATGTATTCGTAACCGTCGCCCATGATCTGCGGAAAGAAGATGGCTATCGTGCCCACGATGAACGCGCCCAGAAGCGGCTTGAACTGGGGATGCAGACGCAGACGGGCAAAGGCATCCCGGACCAGATAGAAGAAACGGATATGCGCGACCGCAGCCACACCCACCAAGACAGCCAGCAGCGTATACAGCGGCAGTTCGACCAAGGGGTTGACAATGGCATAGGCAGGAATGGGAAAGGCCGGAGCCTCGCCGTACCAGGCACGGGAAACCACGGTGGCCATGGCCGAGGACACGGCCAGGGCAGAAAAGGAGCGGATCTCGTAAGTGCCCAGCAGCACGATTTCCGAGGCAAAGAACATTCCGGCCAGCGGCGCATTGAAGATACCGGCAATGCCGCCCGCACAGCCGGCAGCGATATACACCTTCATGCGCTGGCCAGAGACCCGGCAACGCTGACCCACTTGAGAGCCAAGAGCACCGCCAATCTGGGCAATCGGACCTTCTGTGCCTGCCGAGTTGCCGGAACCGATGCTCAAAGCTGAAGAAACGATCTTCAAGACAATAGTGCGGGCCTGGAAGACGCCGTTTTCCAGATTGACCCGTTTGAGGAATTTGGGCAGGCCGTAGCCGTTGACCTCGCCCGGAAAGGCCAGGGAAAAGGGAATGAGCAGGGCAAGGCCGCTCATGGGCAAAAGTGGCAAAAGCGCCTGCCGCCAGGTCCAGCCGCTTTCGCCCAGCCCCAGAATCCGGATACCCAAAAGTTCCGCACCCCGCACCAGAATGAGGTTTTTCACCAGTTCCACGCTTTCCCGAAAGGCGATAATGGCAAAACCGGCCATTACCCCAATAGCAGCGGCAACCAGCATCAATCGGGCGCGGTCGCCCGGCAGATAGCGGTGGATCTGTGCGAGTGTGTTGGTGTGCATGAAGGGGCCTGGACTGCGGAAACAGGAAGAAATGAGCGCTGTAGTGGTCACAAAAGGGCGCACACTATACCGCGAAAAGCAGGGGGGGCGACAAAAATCCGGCACAGGGCTGGTCCACGCGAAGCAGTGCCTTTTGGCCCCAAAACATTTATCTGCCCAGTGAAAAACTCAAAACGAGCGACTTCACCGTGTATCGCTACAATGTATCTTATTGATTTTCCGACAAAAAATTTTCGATCTTTTACGGCTTCAGCCCCGAAAAATCGTTTTTCACCGGGCTGCTAAAAGACCAGTTTCTTCATGCACAGGGCCGTATTCCCACAGCTCTGCTCCAGACAGAACCATTCCGGGGTGGGTTTTTGGGGGCTTTCCGCCGGAACGGCGGGTTTGCCGTCCAAGGTGAGGGCGCAGGTTTCACCGGGAAGTCGGTCAGCGGCAGAGCACGGGGAATGGCTTCCTTTCGCTCGCACAATCGGCGGCGTGCAGTTCGGTATTTTTTCGTTGGGCAGGTTGCTTCGGCCCGGACAGGAGTAGTCCATGCCGGTAGTCTCTTCCTCCTCGTCAGCGAAGTTGACGTGATACTCGCCCGTGGCGCTGATGCTCACGAAGCATTCGCCGCTTTTGACCTCACGCCCTGCCTGGAAACGGACGCATTCGGTCTCGCCGCCTATGCCGCTCCCCGTGACGGCAAGGGTGGAAAACGGCAGGGCAAGCAGGCCCGCGCACAGGGCAAAGCCAAAACAAGGGGACAGGGTGAGAGCCAAGGTGTGTCGTGTCTGCATGGTGTTTCCTTCGTGGGAAGAAGATGGGGGGTGAAGAGGTCTGATTGATGGGAACCTTGCAAAATTTGTCTAATAAAGTCCAATCATTTTTATTGAAATTACATTAAAACAAT
>CAMNHX010000373.1 GCA_946539945.1 uncultured Desulfobulbus sp.
CTTGGAGATTTTTTGAATGTTATCAGAAGGTTACACTTGTGTAAACACCCCCTAGGACATTGCGCACGGCGAGGGTTCGGATGTCTTCACTCGCTTTTTTCATATTCATCTCCTAATTTTCTAGTTTTATGGTTCTAAAGTCAAAACGGAAACGCTCTATCTGTACAAAAAATATATTTGTGAACAAAAATTCAATATGTCCCACGAGATGTTACACAATATCTTCACGGAAATAACGCAATTCTGAAGGGCGGGGCTTTCCGCGCAGCCCGGTAAGGAGAGGACGGAGTGACAAGGGGGCTACCGGAAGGTAGCCCCCTTGTCTTTTCAAAATATTCAAGCGGTTCGCCGTCTGCCCGGCAAGCAACCTGTTTCAGTACCTGTTCTGCACAACCTGCGCAAACCTGATCAAGGTTGCGCTGCAAGCGTCCCCAAGAGAGTATTGAGAGGAGTGAGCCAGAATCCGTCTGTTCAATGAAAGAACGCTCTATTTTGCCGCTGGCTTTGGCTTCAATTCCGGGCAGGCCGGGTTACTGTAGCTGGAAAGCCGGGCCACCAAGGAACCGATCACCAGCTTGGTGCGCAGTTCCACAGGCACGCGACACCGGTCGTCCGTGAGCCAGAGTACGGTACTGCCGGTCTTGTCGTACAGACCCTTGAACTTCATGACCGGTTCCACCTTGAGGGTTGCGATCTTGCCGAACAGGGTGTCGTGCTGTTCCTGGTCCAGGAGCTTGACCCTGACCTCGTGGCGGCTCTTGTCAGCAAAGGTGGGAACGATCAGCGGATGCTGCTGGTCGGCTGCCGCAAAGTTGAGCGCCCGGCTGATGATGTAGGCGGCCACCTCATTGTAAGACGTGCCGGTCATGGAGTACAGTTCTTCTTTCTGCTTGTTTTTCCGGTATTTGACCACCTTGGCCGCCTGATTGTAGTTCGTGACCCTGTTTGTGATCCTGTCCTTTTTTCCTTCCTGCTGTCGCACCGTGTAGAGCATGGGCAGCTTCATTTTGCCAACCACCAGGCAACGGAAATGGTCATCCACCGGATACCAACTGTCCAGCGTGCCGGTACTCTTGACATGGGCCTCAATGTTGAAGCCCCCCTTTTGCTCCTTGTCCGGAGTGATGCTGACCTCAATGTTGCCGATTTCAAGCCCACCAGTCCAGCGTACCTCGTAGCGCATCTGTTCCTGCCCGGAAAAGATGATGTCCATGGTTTGGGGCAGAACCTGTTCAGGTTGCAGCTCGCGCACCGGTGATCGGGCAGGGAGCTGCGACACCACTGGGGGCGGCGACAGGGCAAGGGCAGGCATGGCAGCAAGAAGGGCAAGCAGAGGCAGAAAGAGGCAGGCTGGATAGTACATGGTCAGGCGATTCAGGCAGTGGCAATGGCCAGGCTGGCAGCAAGAAAGAGGGTCAGCGCGATCAGGCCGTTCATGGAGAAAAAGGACATACGGATTCGTGACAGGTCTTCGGGTTTGACAATGGCGTGCTGATAGAACAGCGCCACTCCGGTCAGGGCGATGCCCAGATAATACCAGGCGTTCAGGTGCATCAGAAGACCGGTCAGGGTGAAGAGCAGAAAGGCAATGTAGTGGAAAACCACAGCCAGCCGGAAGCTGTTTTCCCGGCCAAAGCAGGCAGGCATGGAGTAGAGTCCGGCGCGGCGGTCAAAGTCTGCGTCCAGACAGGCGTAAATGCAGTCAAAGCCGGCCACCCAGAGCAGAACGCCCAGACTGAGCGGCCAGGGATAGCCTGCAAAGGTTCCGGTCACTGCGGCCCATCCGCCCAAAGGAGCCAGCGCCAGCCCCAGTCCCAGAACCAGATGGCAGAGCCAGGTAAAGCGCTTGGTGAGGGAATAGAACAGGACAAGCCCCAGGGCAAAGGGCGAGAGCGCAAGCGTGCAGGTGTTGAGCATGGCGCAGGCCAGAAAGAACAGGGCAGAAGCGCCCAACATCAGGATCCAGGAATCCCGGACGCTGACCAGTCCGGCAGGCAGGGCACGCTGTTCTGTGCGGGGATTGGCCGCGTCAAAGTGGCGGTCAGCAATGCGGTTGAAGGTCATGGCAGCAGTCCGTGCCCCTACCATGGCCACAATCACCCAAAAGAGGACCCAGACATCCGGCCAGCCTTGGGCAGCCAGCGCTACAGCCATCAGGGCAAAGGGCAGGGCAAAGACCGAATGCTTGAACTTGATCATCTCCAGCAAAATGGAGAGTTTGTGCCACAGTTGAGACAGCTTGCGCCGCATCATTTCAGACTCCTTTTTCGCCGATGTACAGGGAAACAATGCCAAAGGTCAGCGGTACGCGCCGCACCCCGGAAAAACCAGCCTCGCGCATCATCCGCATCAGGGTTTCCGGCTCGTAGAAGGCGGCAATGGAAGAGGCCAGGTACTGGTAGGCTTCCCGGTCGCCGGAGATGCGGCCTGCTACCCAGGGCAGGAGTCGGTGCAGATAAAGGTTGTACAGGGGTTTGATCACCGGATTCGTGGGCCGGGAAAACTCCAGAATCACCAAACGCCCGCCGGGTTGCAGGATGCGGTGCATCTCGGTCAACCCCTTGTCTGCGTGGCTCAGGTTTCTGATGCCAAAGGCAATGGTGCAGCCACAGCAGGAGGCGCTTGCCACAGGCAGGGCCTCACCGTCACCGACTGCAGGAACAATGCGGCTACTGCGCTCATCCTGCGGTAGTGTGGCCAGACCCGCCTTGAGCATGTCTTCGCAGAAATCCACAGCCAGGACCTGGC
>CAMNHX010000374.1 GCA_946539945.1 uncultured Desulfobulbus sp.
GAAAAAAAGCCAACATTCCCAGAATAATCCACATTCCTGAATCAATGCCGCCCAAGTTACGCTGCCGGATCACGGTAAAGACAACGTACATGAACGCCATGTGCAGGGCCGGTTCCACAATCAGCCAGGCCCAGCCGACCCGGCTGCCGAAAAAACGGTCCAGCGCCTCCCGCAAAAAAAGCGCCAGCCAGACGGTTCTGGTGTTGGTAAAGGGGCTTGCCATAGCGCTTACATATTGTGCAGCCTGGTGCCGCTCGCCAGGACCACACCCACCATGCGCAGGAACTTTTCCAGCTCAACCGAGGGTGCGTTGGACACATAGACAATGTCCTTGTCCTGAATGGGGAAATGTTGAGTGGCGAAAAAGGCCGCAGGATTGGAGAAGTCGATCTGGTAAATCACAGGAATAGCGCCGCCAACCGTTGGCGTGGCAGGGCGGTCTGTACCCAGCCGTCCAGGCTCTTCAAAGCGGAACACAAAGACTCCAGCTGCATCGGCACGGTTGTCGTTCAGGCCGCCGGAACGCGCCAGGGCCTGCGCCAGAGAAATACCCTGGGTTTCAAAGGGAATCTCCGCATTCTGACCAGTGGCTCCCAATACCGAGAAAGTCCAAGGCTGGAACAGGGCAGTCAGCACGTCTCCCGGTAGCAAGGGGATGTTCTGTCTGGGATCGCTGATAATGGTAGTCAAAGGCATGATGGCTGTCACACCGGCACGCGACAGCAGAAGCGAGATCTTGTTCACCGGCTGGGTCACCCCGCCAGCGGCTGCCAGCGCATCCAGAACGCGCTCCCGTTTAGGGGTCAGAGGGATATTGGTGCTCTTGCCCACGTCACCAATAACCGAGGCTTGGGCAGACAGGTTCTTGGCGATCCGCACCATCACATGAGGACTGTTGGCCTTGTCTTCCAGAAAATAGACAATGGCCTTTTCAATCTCATGCACGCTTTTTCCGGCAACTGAAACCCTCCCGACAAAGGGAATGCTGATACTGCCATCCTCCATCACCATCTGTTCCGGCAGGCTCTCCTCCTTGGAGGTCAGGGAGAGCGCAGCAGAACTCTGGGTGCCGCTACCAAAGAGAATAGCTGGCGGTGCTTCCCAGATGGAGATATTCAGCACATCGCCAGGGCCAACCTTGTACTGTTTTGGCAGGCTTGTGCCAAAGACTTCGGCAAAAGGCGTGCTCTTCTTGCGTTCCGCCAGTTTGCGCGCCAGTTGATCTGTCACCTTGAAGATGATGATGCCTTCCAGATTGGCAGTCTTTTCAGCGTCCAGAACGGTTGAACGCCAAGGGCCAGCCTTGGGCATAAAGCCGCAGCCAGCCAGCAGCAGGCAACTCGCGAGGATCGCCAGAAACGGTTTTGCGCTATTCCATATCATGAGCCATATCCCTGCCTTGGATCAGTCCTGCCAGAATGCGGCAGGTGCGGGCAATTTCCTCTTCCGTGTGTTCAGAGGACAAAAAGAAACGCAGCCGCGCCGCCTTTTCCTCAACTGCCGGGTGGATAATGGGTTGCACATTGATGCCGCAGGCAAAAAGCTGGTTTGAGAGCACCACAGCCTTTTTGGAACTCCCCACAATCACCGGCACAATGGCAAAGCCGCTGGAGGAACCCACGTTCAGTCCTGCCTCACGGGCCAGCCTTTGAAAGAGCTGCCCCCGTTCATGCAGCCGCGCCACCCTCTTTGGCTCCTGCTGCATGATCTCCAGCGCCTTGAGTGAAGCGCCAGCCAGAACCGGGGCCAAGCCCACGCTATAGACAAAGCCGGGCGCTGCACATTTCAGAATATCCACCAGCGCCTGCGAGCCAGCAATATAACCGCCACATCCGGCCAGGGTTTTGCTCAAGGTACCCATCCAGATGTCCACGTCCGCAGGGTTCAGGCCAAAGTGTTCCGCGCTGCCACGTCCGCTTTTGCCCAAAACACCCAAGGCATGGGCCTCATCCACCATGAGAAAGACACCATGCCGACGCTTGAGCGCCACAATGGCAGGCAGGTCGGGAATGTCGCCGTCCATGCTGTACAGCCCTTCCACCACCACCAAGGCACGCTCATATTTGGGCCGGAGATTGACCAGCAACTCTTCCAGCGCCCCAATGTCGTTGTGGGGGAAGGAGCGCCGTGTAGCGCCTGACAGCCGTATGCCTTCCAGAATGCTGTTGTGGCTCAAGCTGTCGTGCACAATCAGGTCCTGGGGACCAAACAGGGTGCTGATGGTGCTCACGTTAGTGGCATGACCGCTGACAAAAACCACGCAGGCAGGAACGTTATACAAGGCGGCCAAGGCATTTTCAAGTTTTCCTTGCACCGGACGCTCGCCAGCCACCAGACGGCTGGCCCCCACCGAAGTGCCGTACAGGTCAATCGCTGCCTTGGCTGCAGCATTGATTTCAGGGTGTCCGTTCAGTCCCAGATAGTTGTAATGGGAAAAGTTGATGTATTCCTTGCCGCCGATTCTGGTGCGGTGTCCGCCAGCGCCTTCGTGGATACGGAAAAAGGGGTCCTCAATGCCAAAGGTTTTGGCTGCACCAGCCAAAAGACGCCGCATCTTGAGTGCCGGATGCTGCTCAAAGTCAGGAACGCCTTTCTCCACAGGTCTGGCAGGAGTTTCCCGGCTACGCCAGACCTCGTTACCGCCCCCGTCTTTGTGTGCCTTGCGTTGCAGCATCTGCGCAATCAGGTCCTGCCCGGAAATTTTCACGCCTCGCCTCCCTTCTGCAAAATAGTGCTGGC
>CAMNHX010000375.1 GCA_946539945.1 uncultured Desulfobulbus sp.
AGAGGCGGCAGGCTGGGCGCTTTCACAGGAAGGAGCCGAAAGACATGCGCATTCTTTTTGTGTACGGTCATATGTTCAATGCCCGCAGCTGGACCCGTGCCCAAAAACTGCTGCACAGGGACGGCATCGAACTGCTCTTTGCCGGACAGGGCGACCTTGTCGGAGAGAACGGGGCGCTGCGGGTCCAGTCAGGGACTGATCTGGCCATTGCCCAGATATTCCAGGACCTGCCCGGCGCAGAGGCCCTGCACAGGGCGCTGGCCACAGTGCCGCATCGCCTCGGGCTGGGAGCAGAGTTTCCCGCCTCCTTCACCACCTTCAGTCCGGCAGAGGCACAGGTCTTTAGCCGCTACATCAGTCAGGTTGCAGCGGACAACTACGCCAACGGCATCCGCTATCTGGCGAACCGCGCCGGATTCAAGGTGGACTTTGCAGCCTTTCAGCCCCTGCCCCTGCCCGGTCTCTTCCACCCGGATGCGCCGGAACTCTTTGCCAGCCCGGCAGAGTACCGGCAATGGCGGCAGAAGACAGGCAGGAACAGCGGTCCCCGCATCGCGTTGCTGACCTGGCACGGACAGATCGCAGAAGACAACCACGCTGATCTGGACGCCCTGATCGCAGCCCTGGAAAAGCAGGAACTCTGCCCCTTCTGCGTGGCCCTTGACACCATGCCGGACAGGACCCTGCCCTTGGAGAAGCGCTATCCCTGGCTGCCGCTCCTCAAGGAGGTTGAACCGGAACTCCTCTTGAACCAGCTTTCCAGCCGTCTGGTCAATGCCGGGGACGAGGGCATCCTGCGTGAACTGGACATCCCTGTTGTGCAGGCCATGCGGCTCTACCACCAAAGCCCGGAGGAGTGGCGGAACGACCATCGCGCCACTGCAACCACCGGGCAACTGATTTTCAGTCTGGCCCAACCAGAGATGAACGGGTGCATCGAAGCCACTGCGGTTGCGGCAGGCGAGGCGGTTCGCGACCCTGAAACCAGTCAGTCACAGCGCCGCAGTCTGCCGCTTGAGGAAAATATCGAGCTGCTCTGTCGCCGCATCAGGCGCTGGCTGCAACTGCGCCATCTGCCCAACCGCGAAAAACGGCTCACCATTGTGCTGCACAATAACCCCTGCAAGGGCGTGGAAGCCACTCTGGGGCTGGCAATGGGACTGGATACCTTCCAGAGTCTGGCTGACTGCATCCGCGCCCTGCGGCTGGCTGGCTATGACACTGGTCAGGCTCCGGAAGACAGCGAAACCCTCTTGCGCCTCTTTCTGGACCGCAAGGCCATCAGCGAGTTTCGCTGGACCACGGCAGACGAGATCAGGGCCAAGGGCGGTGCGCTCCACCTGACTGATCAGCGCGAATATGAAACCATCCTGACCGGAATGCCCGCCCGTTCACGGGACCGGATTCTGGCGGACTGGGGCGAGTTTCCCGGCGAGGGCATGGTCTGGCACGAACAGGGCAAGGACTGCCTTCTGGTGACCGGGCTTTCCTTTGGCAAGCTCACGCTCATGATCCAGCCCAAGCGCGGCTGCTACGGCGCCAAGTGCAACGGCGAGGTCTGCCGCATCCTGCACGACCCGGAACTGTCGCCGCCGCCGCACTGGCTGGCAAGCTATGCGTACATCCGCAAACACAGTGACGCGGTGATCCACTTTGGGGCGCACGGCAGTCTGGAATTTCTGCCGGGCAAGCAGGTGGCGCTCTCGCCTGCCTGTTTTCCTGCGGTCAGTCTGGACGACCTGCCCAACATCTACCCCTACATTCTGGACCTGCCCTCTGAAGCCACTGTAGCCAAGCGCCGGGGCGCAGCGGTTCTGGTCAGCCATCTCTCGCCAGTGCGGCGTCCTGTGCCCCTGGACGAGGATTTTTCCCGACTGGCTGATCTGGCCGGACAGTACCGTCGGGCCTGCCAGCACGGTGAAACCGCAAGGGCGGACAGTCTGGCAGAAGAACTTGAACCGCTCCTGCAAGAGCGCGGCCTGCAGGAGGGCAAGGAATCCCTGACCGAAGCGCTGGACCTGCTGGAGCGTCGGCTGGACCGCCTGCGGCAGGTGGCGGTCGCGCCTGCCCCTCACCGGCTGGGACAGGCCCCAGAACTGGCAGACCGGGCCATCCTGCTTGCCGGAATGCTGGACAAGGTGGGCGGCGATCTGCCCACAGTTGCGGACCTGGCAAAGCTGGAGACTGCTGCTGGTCCCTTTGAGGCAGCAGTCCGCGTCCTGACCAGGATACTCCAAGACGAGCCTGACGCGGCGCTGGAGACCTCTGCAGCGGGCCAAAGGCTCATTGCCTGGTGCAAAGAGATGGATGCGCTCCTTCTGGACTGTTGCCAGGAAATCCCCCGGATTCTGCACGCGCTGAACGGTGGCTTTATCGAGGCCGGACTCTCTGCCTCCCTGCTTTTGGGCAAGACCACTGCCCTGCCCACAGGCCGCAATCTCTTTCCCGCTGATGTGCGCGGCCTGCCCACCCGCGCCGCCTGGGAGGCCGGAAAGCGTTTGGCTGATCAGCTCCTGCGCCGCTATCTCGCAGACGAGGGCCGCTTTCCCGACAGCGTGGGGGTAAGCCTGTGGAGTCTGGATGCCTTCCGCTCTGACGGTGAGGTTTTTTGCCAGATTCTCCATCTCATGGGCATGAAGCCAGAATGGAAGAGCAACGGTGAAGTGGCAGGAATTGTTCCCCAGCCCTTGGAATCCCTTGTTCTTGAGGTTGAGGGCAAGAGC
>CAMNHX010000376.1 GCA_946539945.1 uncultured Desulfobulbus sp.
TCATCTCCTAATTTTCTAGTTTTATGGTTCTAAAGACAAAGCGGAAACGCTCTAATGCGTTTACTTGGAGTATTTTTTTGAAACTCTCGCCATTCTTCGCGCTTCTGTACAACATCAGTCATGACTGCTGTACAGGCAAACCCGCCTGCCGTCGCTTTTTCACAATGCCCAGACGCAGCATCACCAGCCAGCCTGCGAACGAAAGCCCGGAGATCAGGGCCGAGATCCCGCCTGCCACATGGATCGCGTTGCCCCAAAAGGGCAGGGCGCAGAGAAACATGGACAAACTCCCGCACAGGAGACCGCCGCTGTTGATGAGCGAGGTGACAGCGCCGTTGTCGCCCTTTACACTTTCCAGCATCAGCACGGTTCCGGGCGGGCGCAGGGCCGCGCCGCAAAAGGTGATGGGGAGATAGAGCGCGGCAAAGACACCCGGCCCCAAGTCCCCGAACAGCCATATCAGCACTCCGAAGCTTGTGCCAATCGCGAGATGGCAGGCAATCACCACGCGCCGCCGCCAGTGCCGGAAAAAGCGCATGTGCGTCAGCGGCCCCAGCATGCTCACCGCCGCGTTTCCCGCAAAAAACAGGCTGTAACTTTGGGCAGAGAGACCGAACAGGGTCTGGAACACGTAGGAAGAAACCGCCAGATAGGCCATAAAGGGCATACTCATGACAGAAAAGAGCAGAAGCGGCCAGCGGAATTCCGGGTGTCCCAGAACCACACCCAAGCGTCCCAGCGTGCTGCAGATGGAACCCTGGTTGCGCTTTGCTGGTGGACAGGTCTCTTTCAGCCCCAAAGCGCCCAGAAAGGACAGCGTACCCAAAAAGGTCAGCATCCAGAAGATGCCGCGCCAATCCGTGAGCAACAGCAGCCAGCCCCCCAGAACTGGCGCAAGGATCGGCGCCAGCACCATAACGGTCTGCATCCAGGCAACCACCTTTTCCAGCGTCTTGCCGCGCAGAATATCCTTGACCACAGCCAGGGCCATGGCACTCACCGCGCCGCTGCCCAGGGCCTGCACGCCGCGCCAGAACAGCAATGAGCTTATATCGCCTGCCAGGGCAATCGCCACGCTGGAAAACACGTACAGCACACTGCCGCCCAACAGCACAGGACGCCTGCCGTACTTGTCGCTCAAAGGTCCCCAGACAAGCATGGACAGGGCAAAGATCAAAAGAAAGCCACTCACCGTCAGGCTGGCAGTGGCGTAGTTGGTAGAGAGCGCCTCTGCCATACGCGGCAAGGAGGGCAGATACATATCGGTTGAGAGGGGCGCAAAGGCGCTGATAAAGGTGAGATAACCCACCAGCCAGTTGTTGCCGAGAACAAAGATGCGCTTTTTCATGAAACCTGAAAAAATGGAGGAACCCTTGCTTGTGCGCAGGCAGACCCCACCGCCATCCGGCAGGGTGGGCAGAAAATACCGCGTCTGTACCACAAAAGCAAAGGACCGGATGCGCGTCCGTGGTATAGTGGCCCCCGTTCATCCAGAAACAGTCGGGACTGGGCGTGATGTGCCCCCTTGACCGCACGCGAAAAAACCTCTCTGTCTATCCATTCAGCCTGTCCGCCCTACCATGCAACAGACCAGCAAGCCATCCCTGATCGACATCAGACATGACGGCCATATCCACACCTTTCTGTGCAACCACGCCATCGGCAACATGGAAGACTACGTGCAGGCTGCCATCCAAAAGGGGCTGGCCCGCATGAGTTTTCTGGAGCATCTGGAGTCCGGCATCGTGTACTTCAAGCGCAACTGGCTGGAAGACAGCCACTTTGCCGAGTACTTTCGCGAAGGCGAGCGCCTGAAAAAGGCGTATCAGGGGCAGATTGCCATAGAGCTTGGCGCGGAAACAGGCTACAACCCGGATGCGGTGCAGGGTTTGCGGGCCAAACTGAACCAGTATCCCTTTGAGCGTCTGGGACTTTCCTGCCACTACTATTGGCACGGCAGTCAGCACTGGAATCTCTTGAGCCTGCATCAGGACAGTCTGGACTACTTTGTCCGCTTGGGACCAGACAAGGTGCTTGCCGACTATCTCAAGCACCTCACCCGCGCTGTGGGCGAACTGGACTGCACTGTACTCTGCCATCTGGACGCCGGACTTCGCCACTTGCCCGGTCTGCGCTTCCAGGACAGCCACCGGGAGCAGGTTCTGCATCTGCTGGAGGCTGCCAAGGCGCGAGGCATGAAGCTGGAGATCAACACCTCTGGCTTTGACAGGCGGGGCTACCCTTATCCGGCGGAATGGATCGTCCGGGAAGCCCTGAAAATGGGCATCCCCCTGACCGCAGGATCAGATGCCCACAGTCCGCAGGAAGTGGGTCGTCACTTTGCGCAACTGCCCTCCTGGCTTGCGGCCTTGCAGGCTTGAGAAGCTGTATTCACAAGCGCAACGTTCTGACAACATTCAAGAAATTTTATGAGTAGGAGGCAACAGGCTTTCCGCGTGCCGGGGAGAGGGCAACTCTACCTGGATCTGTCAGAATCGATATTTGACCGGGCTGCGCGGAAAGCCCCGCCCTTCAGGGCGGGGATGGAGAGCGCGAACCCACTTGCTTTTTTCCGTGTCTTCGCCTACTTCCGCCCTTTGGCGGCAGGACATAGCGGTGTCAGCCTGTGGAGAGATAGAGCGGTTCCGCTTTCTCTTTTTACTGTCTACTTTCACCGCTTCGCTGGAAAGTCTGAAGCGCGAAGCGCT
>CAMNHX010000377.1 GCA_946539945.1 uncultured Desulfobulbus sp.
TCAGTGCGATAGCACGGTAAAAGTCTAAAAAGTGAAAACGGAATTGCTCTAGCGCTTTCCGCAGAAAGCAGAGTCTGCGGGGTTATGGGCTGTTCCAGCACCAAGACCCACAGCAACAGCTGCGGAAAGGTCAGGAGAACAGCCGGAAGCAGCGCCGGGACAAAGGTTTTCAGATTCAGATGTGGAGAAAGGGCTGGATAGGGCATATTCTTCCGGGAAAACTTGGCAAGACCAAGAAAAAAAACGGACAAAAACACACAAGGGGCAAACCTGCATCGGTCTGCCCCTTGTGCCTTTCCTGATGCCGCAGTCTCTCACTGCCAGCAACAATCAACCTTCTTTCTTTTCTTCCGCCTTGTCCTCGGTTGCGGCAGGCTCTGCTTTCTCTTGCTTGCTCTCCTCTGTGTCCGCCTTGTCCTTCGGAGCGCTCTTGTCATCAGCCTTCTTTGCCTTGACGACATCCAGCAGCTCTACCTCAAAGATAATCAGGGATCCTGGCTCAATGACCGGCGGCGCCCCCTGATCGCCATAGGCCAGATCCGGGGGCAGATAGATCTCATACACTGAACCCACCGGCATCTGCTGCATCGCCTCCTGCCAGCCGGGAATGACCTGCTTGACCTGGAACTCTGCTGGCTCGTTGCGCTTGTAGGAACTGTCAAACTCCTTGCCCTCAATGGTGCGGCCCTTGTAGTGGACCTTGACCGTATCTTCGGCTGTGGGCTTGATACCCTTGCCCTCCTTGATCACCTTGTACTGGAGACCGGATTCCAGGGTCTTGACACCCTCCTTGGTCTTGTTGGCAGCCAGAAACTCGTCGGCAGCCTTGCGGTTCTTCTGGACCTGGACCACGATCTTCTGGATCTGCTTGTTATGCTGACGCTTGGCAAAGTCCTCCTGAATCTTCCGCGTCTGCTCCTCGTCCAGAAGCGGCTTTGTGTCGCTGTAGCCGTCCAGGATCCCCTTCTGAATCATGTTCAGGTCAAACTTTTCCTCCAGGTCCTTGAAGTATTTGCCCAAGGACAGACCCATGACATAGCTGAACTTCTGTTCTTCGGTCTTCAACTCACCGCTGGCCGGGACCTTTGCCTCACTGGCCGCCTTGACCTCTGGTACTGCTGCCGCAGCAGCCGGGGCTGCCGACTCTTCGGCATTCGCCAGACCTGCAAAAAGAACCGCCCCCAGGACAACCGGTACATACCATTTCATCTGATCTATACTCCTCGTTTGAAAAAAGAAAACCCCCGGGACAGCCCACTGCGCCCCGGTTTGAGTGAACTGGCATTTTCTTTACAAAAAGCGCCTCTCTTTTGCAAGCCGCCTAAAAAACGCGCTTGTCAATGACCCGCTTGGCCTTGCCTTCGCTGCGTTCCAGGGTCCGCTCCTCCACCAGCTTGACCTCGATGTTGATGCCCAGTTCAGAGTTCAGACGGTGCTTAATCTGGTCAACAATGGCCTTTTGCTGCCTCATCTGGTCAGAGAACAGCGCTTCCGTGGCCTCAACCAGGACTGTGGCGCGGTCGCTGTGGTGTTCGCGCTCCACAATGATCTGGTAGTGCGGCTTGGTGCCTTCCACCTCAAAGAGTACCTTTTCAATCTGCATGGGGAAGACGTTCACGCCCTTGATGATGAGCATGTCGTCAGTCCGGCCCAGAACGCGCTCCATGCGCTTGAAGCTGCGGCCACAGGGACAGTCACCCGGCAGGATGCGGCTCAAATCCCGGGTGCGGTAGCGGATCATGGGGAAGGCTTCCTTGGTCAGCGTGGTGATGACCACCTCGCCAACCTCACCTTCAGGCACAGGCTCCAGCGTGACTGGGTCCAGAATCTCCATCAGAAAATGGTCTTCGTTGATGTGCAGGCCCTTGCACTCCAGGCATTCGCCTGCAATGCCAGGTCCCATGACCTCGGAAAGCCCGTAGTTGTCTGTGGCCAGAATACCCAATTTGGCGTTGATCTCCTTGCGCATTCCCTCGCTCCAGGGTTCGCCGCCAAAGAGTCCGTAGCGCAGGGCCAGTCCAGCGGGGTTGATGCCCATTTCCCGCATGGTGTCTGCCAGAATGAGCGAGTAGGAGGGCGTGCAGACCAGGGCAGTGCTCCTGAAGTCCTGCATGATCTGGATCTGGCGGCGGGTATTGCCCGAAGAGATCGGGATGACCGAAGCGCCTACCATCTCGCAGCCGTAGTGCAGCCCAAAGCCACCGGTAAAGAGACCGTAGCCAAAGGAGATCTGCACCACGTCATTGGCGCCCACACCTGCTGCGGTAATGATGCGGGCCAGCAGGTTGGACCAGGTGTTGAGGTCCTTTCTGGTGTAGCCCACTACCGTGGCCTGCCCTGTTGTGCCGGATGAGGCATGGACGCGCACCACCTCTTTCAGAGGCACGGCAAAGAGTCCGTAAGGGTAGTTGTCGCGCAAATCCTGCTTGACCGTAAAGGGCAGACGCCGCAGGTCTTCTAGGCTTGTGATCTCGCCCGGATTGATGCGCAGATCCGCAAACTTCTTTTTGTAAAAGGGCACGTGTTCTGCCACTCGCTGCACGGTTTCCTGAAGGCGGTCCAACTGGAGCCGCTTGAGGTCTGCTTCCTGAATCTGTTCCTTGTCCGGTTCCCAGAACATAGCGCTCACTGGTTTGAAAAGGTGTGGATTGAGTCTGAAAAGGTATCAGGTGGCTTGGAGCGGTTCCGTCTTGTCTTTTTACT
>CAMNHX010000378.1 GCA_946539945.1 uncultured Desulfobulbus sp.
CGCGCATGGCAGGATCCAGCACATAGCTCCTGGCAATGCGCTCGTACATCCAGTCTTCAATGACCTCTGCAGTGGCGTCCCAGCCCAGAACCACGTCCATCATGTGGGAAATGTCGCCTGCGCCCTTGTAGCCGTGGCGCTTCATGCCCTCCAGCCACTTGGGATTGGTGAGTCTGGCGCGGAGTACGTGTTTGGCCTCTTCCTGGGTGGTGCGCATCTTCACCCGCTTGGGGTCTGCGCTGTCGCCCATGAGGGCAAAGGGCAGATGGCCACGCACGGTCTTCACTGCCGCGATCATGCCGCCGTAATAGTTGTAGTAGTCAGTGCAGGACATCATGTCGTATTCCCGTGAATCCTCGTTCTTCACGGTTACGTCCATGCGGGAGAGGGTCCTGCGGTAGAGTTCGGGCTTGTGCGCACCGTAACTGCCCCGACCATAGGCATGGCCGGAGTAGCGGATATAGTTGTTGCCCAAATCGTCCTGGGTCTTCCAGTTCTTGGACTCCACCAGTTCAGAGACGCCTGCTCCGTAGGTTCCGGGCGGACAACTGAAGACCCGGAAGCTGGCCTCGCGGAAGGCTTCCTCTGCGGACAGTCCGGCCTTTTGGTATTCGACCTGATCAGCCAGCACATGGGCGCGGAGAAAGTTCATCTCTGTCTTTTCGTCCAGCATGGCCACCATGCGGGCTGCGTCATCCAGAAGCTCCATCAGGTTTGGGAAACTGTCGCGGAAAAAACCGGAAACCCGTGGGGTCACATCCAGGCGGGGGCGCTGCAAATCCTCCAGAGGAATGACCTCAAGCCCTGTTACCTTGCCGCTGCCAGACTGCCACACCGGCTTCAGACCCATGAGGTAGAGGATCTCTGCCACATCGTCGCCCCGGCTGCGCATGGTTGCGCCGCCATAGACCAGAATGCCCACACCTTCAGGATAGTGCCCGGACTCGTCCAGATAGCGCTTGATGAGCGCGTCGCCCAACCGCACGCCGCACTCCCAGGCAGCAGGGCTGGGGATGCACTCCGGGTCAACGGAATAGAAGTTGCGGCCTGTGGGCAGGATGTCGGCCTGTCCCCGACTGGGCGCACCAGAGGGTCCGGGCCGCACAAAGTCGCCGGAAAGCCCGGCAAGTGTGGCTTCGATTTCCTCGGTGCAGAGGCGGATTCTGGGAACCAGGGTCCCGGCGATGTAGCGCAGAACCGCAATGAGGGCCGGGCGGGCTGTAAGCGGGAAGGAGGCCGCAAGTTCGGTGGTCTTCTCTTCCTGATAGCCGCTCTCCGCGAGTTGCCGGACCAGATCCAGGGCCTCCCTGTGGACTTCCCGCAGAATCCCTGCGCCGCTCTTGCCGCCAAAACGCGCCTCCCCGCGATGGGCCAGAACCTCGTCATAGTCCAGACCACGGGCTGCAACCAGGGTCTCCCGCAGCGAGGGCACTTCACCGTTGGGCAGGCGGGTCAACTGGACCACGAACTCCACCAGCCGCTCGCCTTCCGGGGCCTCGCCCATGATGTGCAGACCGTCGCCGATCATGGTATCACTGATCTCCTCCACATAGGCGTGCAGCCTTTCCAGAAAGGCGGGAAAATCAGCCATTGCCGTGGCTTCGTCGCTCTCCAGATCCTTGTCCAGGTCCGCCTCAAGCACAGCCTGCCAGAGCATGGGGCGCAGAATCTCCAGCTTGCCTGGGTCTTCGGTCTGGGCACGCATGTACTCGTCCACAAGGGCCTGAACCTTGGCGCTTTCATCGTGCAGGTCTGCATTGGTGAAGGCAGGGGTCAGGTGGTCAATGATGCAGCAAAAGGAACGCCGCTTGGCCTGCGTGCCCTCGCCCGGATCGTTGATGATGTAGGGGTAGAGGTTGGGCAAATCCATGATGGACAGATCCGGGTAACACTCGCCAGACAGACCCAGGGCCTTGCCGGGCAACCATTCCAGGGAACCGTGCTTGCCCACGTGAATGACTGCGTGCGCACCAAAGACCTCCTTGATGTAGCGGTACTGCGCCAGATAGTGATGGGGCGGGGTGAGATAAAAGTCGTGCAGGATCTTGTCGATCTGCTCCAGATAGCCCCGGGGCGGCTGAATGGTGAGAAAGATGTTGCCGTTGTGCAGCCCGGCAAAGTGCAGCTTGTCCTCATACACGAAAAGTTCGCCCGGCATTGCCCCCCAGTCTGCGCACATCTTCTCGCGGATGCGTTCTGGCAGGGCCTCGTGCCATTTCTGGTACAGTTCCGGTCCAGCCTGGGCCTCGGAGCGGGCGGCCATCTGTTCGGGCGTAAGCCAGCGGCGGTCGCAGGTCATTTTGTCGCGCAGGGTATGGGCCAGCCCGTCTGCACTCTCAAACTCGCGTTCAATGCAATAGCCTTGCGTTTTCAGGGCAGAGAGAATCCGGTTCACAGAGGCAAAGGAGTCAAGCCCGGCAGCGCAGCCGATGCGGTCGTTGCGCGGCGGATAGTGGTGGAAGATGACAGCCACCCGCCGCTCGGACGGGGGAATGCGCGAGAGTTTCGCCCAGTTCAGGGTCAGGCGCGCCAGCTTGTCCACCCGGTCCGGGATGGGCTGGTTGACGGACAACAGGGCCCCGGTCACCGGGTCGAGTTCCTCCTGCTCCCGGGTGGCGACCGGCACGGTGATGAGAGTCCCGTCGAACTCCGGCTGGGCCACGCCGCAGGACACGTCCATGACGGCCAGGCCCTGGAGG
>CAMNHX010000379.1 GCA_946539945.1 uncultured Desulfobulbus sp.
GATGAGGATGAGCATGGTTGTTGCCTCGTTGCGTCGGATGGGCCGTTTGTTTTAGCGCGGCCCCAGAAACCGGTCGCCGTTCAGATGAATCATGTGGTCCGGCATATCGGCCAGCCACACTTCCGTTTCCCAGGCAAGGCTGGTGAGGAATTTTTTGAAGGTCGGGAAATCGGGAAAGGCGGTCACGAAAATTTTGCCTGTGGCGACATTGTCGGTCATGGCGTTGAATTTCCATGAGCCGCTTGGCGTCCATCGGCCCCACGCTGGTCACAGCTTCAATGAAGTACAGCCAGTTCTTTTCCCGATTGTACAGCACGACATCGGGCATCTTGTCGTGCAGGGTGATATTGAAGCCCAGTTCCTCCAACAGGATGACGTTTTTGACCAAATCTTTCTTCGTGGTGTCACCGACGTAGAGGCATTCGGCATAGGGCGCGAATCGCGGCGCGAATTCCTCCAAAATCGCCTTTTGCAGCATATTGTGTTTGCCCGGAGAAAAAACGAAGTCTTCTCCGTTGATGTTGACAGGCATTATGTGCATCTTTTTTTTTGATGCGTACACCTCAATGAGCTTCTGGTGTCGTGACAAGAATTTCCGGAGTTCTTTGTCCCAGTGTTTTGTGGAAAAGGCGCGGATCAGCGCGAGCGTCTCGTCCGTTATGCGGTATTTATAGTTCGGGCTGTTGGTCGCCTTGCCGTTGTCTTCCACCAGCGCCGCGTTCCTGAAGTGATGCAAGGTCTGTTTCCTGAAGGTTTCCCGGCTGTTTTCCGCATATTTGACGTTATAGTTGTCGGCGATGAACCGTATGATGTCGTGGATGCGTATCCAATCGTTCGAGGCGTCGCGCCACGCCGAAGCGTCGCCGCTCTTCGTCATGGCCAGCAGGGTATAGCAGCAGATGCCGGAGCATTGCGGCTCCGGCATACCCACGGCGGACAATATCTGACGCGCTTCGTCAATTTTCATGGCAATATCTGTTGAAAATCAGATCGCAGGTTTCTTCTGAAAATGACTGCATATTCATCAACGTCTTCCCCATTCGGGAAATAAGAGGCGACGAAGGCACGGGCATGGCATTGATCTCCGTCGCGTTGACCTGCGTTGAACCGTTCAGGATGCGGTAATAGGTGTCATAGGCTGTCGAGTTGAAAAGCACGTACAATCCGTGGGCCATTTCGGCGCTCATCCCGTCGTGTTGGTCGGAATCAATGAAGTTGACCTTGTTTTCAGTGCTGATGTATTGATATTGCGCAAATCCTTCCGAAAGATACACCCCACATTGCAGCCGACGTCTCTCTTCCTTTGAAGTAAACCGTTTGACAAAGAGATAATTCTTGTTGCCTTGCAGAAGTCCGCTTCGTGAAGTGACAATATACTCCTGTTTTTTCCCAACAGGAAAAATGATTCTACCGTCCTGAATATGCCAAGGACAGAACAGCGGCACTGCGTCCTGTTCGTTCCTTTCGCGCAGCAGCTCGCGGCAGCGAAAGTCAACCACCATCCCGGTTTTCATCCGCAGGCCCAAGTCAGGAAGCGTGTGGGTAAAGGCACGCAGGATATTCAAGGTGTTGATTTCACGCTCATCGGTCGCCAGACAGACATACTTTTCCTTACCAGAGACCACGGTTTCAGAGTTGACTTCAAGACGGCTTATCCTTGAAAAATCATGGGAATCAAGAGAAGAGCTGATAGTGACGTATCGCTGTTTCTCCGTTGTTTTTTGCACATGAACAATGATGGTTTCCTGCAGCACCTCATCACTATCAAACAGGTTGTTTCTGTCGGAAAAAATATGAACCTGTTTCAACTTGCCTACAGAAAGAAAGTACTGGCGGAATTTTTTGAAATACGCGCCTGAAGTCCAGGAACGCGGCATGATATACACCAACTCCCCGCCTTCCCTCAAATTGGCCAGACTCATGGCGGCAAAGAGAAAGTACAGGTTGGGCGTACCGTGGCAGACGTGAGGCAGCATCCTGGCTTCAAGCGCATCCTTGCCGATCTTTTTATAGGGTGGATTGCCAATCACAAGGTCGTATTCCTCGCCTTGCACGCCAAACAGCCCGCCTTGCCGCGTGATGTAGTTCTCTTCAACGATACGGCAGATCAGTTTGCCGCCCGCGTTCTTTTGCAGGAAGTCCAGATTGCCCTTGAGCAGGGGAAGAATATTTTTGTCGTTTTCCCAGCAGGTCAGTTCGATTTGCGCGATATGCGGCACGGTCAGCAGCCGGGAGACCAGGGCAGCGCCCAGTATGCCGGAACCCGCGCCCGGGTCGAGCAGCCGCAAGGTGTCTGCGCTCTCCGGGATGGTGAACAGCTCCGCCATGAAGGCGGCGCTTTGCCTGCCAGTGAAAAACTGGCCGTACTGCTTCCGCTTGTCTTTGGGCATCGCCTGAATGTAGGCAGCGGTTCCTTGCGTGATGGCGTCAAGCATGGGGGTATCCTTTGGGGCGCTTCCACCTTGTCCTGTGTTCTCCCGCACTCCCTTGGGGCCATGCTGCGCGAAGCGGTAAAGGGAGTTGAAAGTTGCGAGTTGCAAGCTCCTTACCAGGCTGCGCGAAAAGCCCCGCCCTGAAGCGCCGGGGAAGGAAAGCGCAAACCCTCTTGCCTGTTCCCGCGTCTTCGCCTGTTCTCTCCACTCGGCGGCAGGACAGAGCGGTGTCAGCCTGTGGAGAGGTCGTGAGAGCCTTTGGGA
>CAMNHX010000380.1 GCA_946539945.1 uncultured Desulfobulbus sp.
GGGATGTGTTCGTCGCTTGTTATCGTCATTTCAAACTCGCAACATTTTCCACCGAAAACGGTTCCCTCGTAAACCGTCACATTACCAGACTGTGAAGGTGTCACCCATGTCCCTTCACACCTGTCACCTATCTTACTCGTCTATACAGCGCCAACCGCCCGGCTCTCGTTGGGTAAGCGTTTCAATCCACGCCCCCGCGTGGGGGGCGACCGTCGCGGGCATAAGCCCGCAAAATCAGGCGCTTTTCAGGAATCTTTGCGGGAACCGCCGATAGAGCGCTGACCGGCCCTTCCCATTTTGTATGCCTCTGACAAAAAATAGCGTGATTTCAATGTGTTATCTCTATCGCGAACCTCCCTGTAAAAAAAGACCAACTTCAGGTTCCCGCAGCCGTGCCAGACCGCCGCCTCATGACGGAAACCGCAAGAGCGCACCTCGCACTACAACCCAACTCGCCGCGCAAAAGCAAGGTGTTTTCATTGCTCAAAAAATCAGTGGCCCTTCTGGATCGTAGGCTGGCTTGGCCCCGATATGCTCAATCTTGCCGTGCCAGGATGCGCCCAGAAAATAAAAGCGCAAGCTGTCCTTACTCTCGTCCATCTCCTGAATGAGCACAGCGCGCAGGTTGATCCACTGTGCAGGCGTCAGATTGCACTCAAACACCGAATACTGGACGCGCTGTCCCCAGTTGCAGCAGTGTTTGGCAATGCGGCGCAGACGTTTGCGACCAGCCGCGTCCTCGGTGCTCACGTCGTAACTCACCAGAACAAGCATAGCTATTCACCGGATGGCATAGGGCGGATAGGCATCCAGTTCGCCGCGAATACAGCGGGCCAGAAGCCGCGCCTGCATGTGCCACAACAGACCTGTGGTCATACGTTCTTCCAGAAAGGGATGCAGCACTTCCGCCTGCTTGCGCCTCTGCCAGGCAGCCAGTACGTCTTTCCGTGCCTTTTCCGTCAGAAGCACTGCGCCACTGGCTGTCCGCTCAAAATCACGGGCCTTGAGCTGGCCCCGGTTGCACAGGGTCAGAGCCAGCCGGTCAACCAGAACAGGGCGGAATTCCTCCATCACGTCAAGCGCCAGACTGGGTCTGCCGGGACGCAAACGGTGCAAAAAGCCAACCTGCGGGTCAAGCCCCACGCCTTCCAGAGCGCTGCGCACATCATGCACCAAAAGCGTGTACAAAAATGACAGCAGACAGTTCATCTCGTCCAGCGGTGGTCTGCGGCTGCGCCCTCCAAAGTGGATGCCTGTTGCTGTGGGCGCAATGAGGCGGTCAAACACGCCAAAGTAGATATTGGCAGCCTCACCTTCCACCCCGCGCAAGGTCTCCAGTTCGGTCAGGTTTGGCAAGCGCCGCAGGCAACGTCCCAACCTTTCACAGGCCAAAGCCAGTGCGCTGTCTGCGTGTTCTTCAGGATGTTCCCGCAGGGTACGCTGCAACACGGTGCGGCAGTTGGCGATTTTTCCGGTCACAAAGGCGCGGGCCAGCAGGGCGGATCGGCAGGCATCCTCTGCCTGACGGTACTGTTCACAGCGCAGGAGCACGTTGCCTGTGGTTGGTCCATGCATGGACGCCATAAAGCGCCCCTGTTCCGTAAACCACGACACAGTAACGCCGTGTTGGGCACAGTGATCCAGCAAAAAGGGGCTGCACCCAACCCGGCCAAAACAGATCAAGCCGCCCAGAGTATGGATGGGGATTTTTCCCTTTATCTGATGATCCACACTCAAGGCAATACACTCGCCATCCTTGGAGAGCCAGGCATCCTGGGTGGTGACGAACAGGGTGTTGAGGTGACGTTTCATGTCGTTTCCTCCGCTGGGTTCCACAGGCTTTGCAGATAGCGCCCCGCCTGTTTTGCCTTGCCGGAACCCTCCAGCAAATCCGGCATACAGACCTCAACGAGAGAACAGGACTTGCAGTGGGGACGCCGCTTTGGCGGGGGCGTTTGCCCGCAGGTGAACAGCTCATGCACTGCCCGGGCGATGGCCACCGTTTTGCTGCGCAGCGCCGCATCCAGCGCGACCTGACGCCTGCGGCGTTGTGCGCCGTAGTACAGCGCGGCCTCTTGCAGGCTGACGCCCAACATTTCCTCCAGGCAGATGGCCTGGGCGCAGACCTGCATCGCGTCCGCTTCCGCGTGACCTTTCGGTGCGCCTTTCTTGTATTCCACTGGAAAGGGCCGCCAAACAGCGCCTTCCCGGTGAAATTCCACCACGTCTGCCCTGCCGCTCACGCCCAGAACTGCGGATTTGAGAGGCAAATCCGTCACGATGCGCACGCCGTCGCGCAGACGGGAATCGCCGCTGTGGGCGGTTTCGTGCAGGATACGGCCTTCAGCGGTATGCGCATTCTCCTCCCAAACCTGTTCCAGGTGGATCAGCGCACACTGCCGGGGACAGAAGGCGTAATGCTGCAAGGCGGACAGGGGGATGAAGTCGGCCTCGTCCATGATCCTACAGTTTGTCGATGATCTCCACGCCGTCCAAACCGGCGCGGTCGATATCCACCTCGTAGTCGGCGAAGGAGCGGGGCACGGCCACGTCCGCCTTTTTGCCGATCTTCACCCGGGCGAAGAGCTTGTGGGCGTGGATGTTGCCCAGCGCGGAAGCGTGTTTGAAGACGATCAGCTTTTGCGTGGCCATCATGCCCCGGGCGGCGGAACGGTCGTGCTCGAACATGTCGGTGA
>CAMNHX010000381.1 GCA_946539945.1 uncultured Desulfobulbus sp.
TGCCGCGCAGGGAGCGGCCCGAACCCCTGGCCCGGCGGCAGGGTAACAGGCGGAGGCAGAGTTTGCGCAGGCGGGCCAGGGCTTCTGGCTGATCGTAGAGCCTGCCGCTGAAGCCGTAGAGCAGGCAGAGGGCATAGACCGGCAGTGCGCCCAGTCCCGGAGCATCGGACGGTAGGACAGCGGCGCGTTCCAAACGGCTTTCCAGACTCCGGGCTTCGCCGTTCTCTTCAGCGGGCAGGCCCAGTTCCTCCAGAACGCGGTCCAGCCGCACAAAGAAGAGCTGGCCTGCGTCAGTGGTGGCAAAAAAGCGGCATTGCAGGCTCAAGGGCAGCCAACCTGCGGCATCAGGCCGGGAGGAACTGAGCAGTTTTTCATCCACCCAGGCGCAGATGGCAAAACGGCTGTCGTCCAATGCCGCACGCAGGGCTTCGGGGTTCTGGTCGGGCGGCAGGGTCTGCAGCGCCTCCTCTCCAGCCAGATGCAGCAGTCGCGCCTGGACCTCTTCCAGAGGTAAGGCCTGGCCTTCCGGCGTGTCGGCGCAGTGCAGGGCCTCGGCCATCAGGGGGGCAAAGCGTTCCAGAATGTCCATAGCCTACCTCTGCACCACGGTGAGATGGACCAGCAGGTCCTCTGGTGCACCCGGCAGCAGCAGGGCCACTTCACCGGTCTGGAGAACCTTGTTCCAGAGCGGATCGTTCTGGTCGATCATGAAGTACAGGGTGTCGCCGCGGCGGGGCAGACCTGCGGGTGGTTGTTCAGCCAGCCCCAGACGAATGCCGGGCAGGGCTTGGCTCACAATGCCCCGCAGTTCTGCAGTTGGTGCGAACTTGCCCAGAGTTTGTACCCGGCTGGCCAGCCCTTCCAGACTGCTGGATCGGAGCAGGAGCCAGTAGGCATAGCTGTTGCTCAAGGCATTTTGCGGCATGACTGTAGCCAGAGCGCCGTCTGCTCTACCCCCTTCCAGAACAAAGGTGTAGGCTGGACCAATGACCAGGGTATCCACCAGCCGGGAAATAATGGTTGTGGCCGCGTTGTAGCACTCGTACAGTTGTTCATGGTTGTACGCGGGCAGGACACGCTCGCCCTGCGGGGTTTCGCCCAAAGGCGACAGACTGGCTGAAAACACCGAGAGTTCCCCTACCAGCCGGCAGAGACTGCGATAGACCGGCCAGGGATGGATGGCAGGTGCCAGAAGTAGCTGGTCCAGGTCTGGCGCATGGCGGCAGAGTACGCCCAGAATGCTGAACAGTGTAAGCCCGTGCAGGGAGGAAAGGCCGGAAAGTTCAGCGTCTCCTGCCACAATCTTGTACTCCTCGAGCTGGCGGCTGCGGGAGAGCAAGATGTCACGCACGTCGCGAAGCAGCCGGTGCAGAACCGGCGCAGCGTTCAGGTCCACGCAGGGCGGCGCGAAGCGGGGATCGAGCCGAACCCTCTCGCCGTCGCGGATCAGCCGGGCCACAGGAAAGCGCCACAGTCCCTCGCCCTCTTCCGGGCCAAAGCAGAGGCGCAGGTTGTAGCGCAGGGTTTGCACCTCTGCGCCCGGACCATCGCCGTAGAGATCCGGTACAGCCTCCGGGGAAAGCGGCGCGGTAAAGCGGAAGGTTTCAGCCGCCTGGGCAGGATCGTCGGAACGGAACACATTGCCGCCCTGTTCCCGCAGGACCGCAAGCCCCACCTGGACGGTAAGCGGGGTTTCCGGGTTGGTCCAGACCTCCTGGAAGTTACGGGGCGGCAGGGTGGCGTTGTCCGGGACCAAGGCCCATTCTCCAGTGGGGAGCAGGAGTTCCAGAGAGACGATCTCAAAGGAGCCACTGCCCAGGGCGGCTTCATTGATGGCCAGGCGGCGCAGTCCCCAGAGATAGGGATTGAGAAGGGGCAACACCGCAGCCATCATGCGTTGCGCCTGCAGGCGTTCCATCTGAAAATGCTGTGGCTGCAAAAAGACGCCGTGTTCCCAGAAAGGCGGACTATCGTACACTTGAGGTCTCCGAAAGGGTAAGGGACTGCGGCCCCAGATGAATAAAGGCTTGTACAGGCGCAGCGCTGTACAGTGTGTCCTTAAAAATCCATCCCTTGGTACTGGTCTGGACAGGAAAGGCCAGGGTAGCGGTGCAGAGTTCCGGCTTCAGATGGACATAGCCAGCGACTGCGGCCAGATAGCGGGCCTCTGCCGCCCGGTCCAGGGTTTCACTGCGCTTGGACCCGGGCTGAATTTGATAGGCATGACTGCTCCGCGCTCCATCCAGGTCCAGCGTGCAGTTCAGGAGGCGGTCTATGCCGCCGGGCGCGGCAGCCAGGGCCTGAAAGGCGGCAGTGTCCTTGAGCTGATAGACGCAGAGCGTCAAGGCCAGAGGCCGCTTCTTGTCGCTGTTTAGGTCAGCGGTAGCCTCGATGCGGTAGTTCAGGCCACCGGGCTGCTCGTTCCACACGATGTCCGCCGGATTTTCCACGGGCGCGGGAGGAGGCGGGGGGGGAAGCGGCGGCGGGGCCTGAACTTCGGCCTTTCCCTTGCCAGAGCATCCGGCCAGAAGGAGCAGCAGGGCAAGGGATACAGCCAGAGGCAAGTGCTGCAGCAGGAGGAACAGGGGGGGTTTCATGGGCTTGGAAAAAATCAGACCGATATTTTCAGCAAAACGGTAATGCAGAAAAATACCGTGTCGCCCCGCTCACGCAAAGCGGTTTTTTCTACCGGGCT
>CAMNHX010000382.1 GCA_946539945.1 uncultured Desulfobulbus sp.
GCATTGTACCGGGAGGGCAGAACAGGGGCAAGAACCGCGTGGCAAGGTATCGCCCACTGTCTGCGGCGATGCGCCCCAAAGGCAAGCGCGAATGCGGCAAAACCCTTGTCTGCATTTCCCGCTTCGCTGGAAAACCTTTGCTTCGTTCAGAATGACAACAGTTTTGCCGGAATCTCTGCAAGTAAGGGCGGTTCGCGAACCACCCTTACTTGGTTTGGCCAAAATTCACCTCAATACAATCAAGGAATGAGCGCCTCTCAACCTCTCATTTGGCATACAAACGACTTTTTCAGCGGGCTGCTACAGATCCAGCGCCTTGGCAATGCGGGCCTTGACCTCGGCTACTGCCTCTTCTGCGGCAAGGAGCGTGGTTTCGCCGCTTTTCCGGTCCCGCAGTTCCAGTTTGCCTTCCTTTTTGAAGGTCTTGCCCACAGTGAGCCTGAACGGAATCCCCAAGAGATCAGCATCGTTGAACTTGGCGCCTGGCCTTTCGTCGCGGTCGTCAAAGAGCACCTCAACACCAGCGGCCAGCAGTTCCTGATACAGTTGTTCCGCCCTTTGGGTCAGGTCAGCGTCGTCCATGCCCAAATTCAGGAGAATAACCTGAAAGGGCGCAAGCGGTACGGGAAAAATGATGCCCTTGTCGTCATGGTTCTGCTCAATGCAGGCGGCCAGTATCCGGCTGACGCCAATGCCGTAGCAGCCCATGACAAAGGGCTTTTGTCCGCCTTCCGCGTCCTGGAAGGTGGCGTTCATGGCTGCAGAGTACTTGGTTCCCAGCTTGAAGATGTGCCCGACTTCCATGCCTTCCCGGAAGTGGAGCGGACCGCCGCAGTGCGGACAGCGATCCTCTGCCGCAACCTGCCGCAGATCGCCGGTCATCTGCACGCTGAAGTCCCGCTTCGGGTTGACGCCCTGATAGTGAAAGCCCTTTTCGTTGGCCCCGCAGACCGCGTTTACCATGTCCATGACCTCGTTGTCTGCCGCGACCCGCAGGGGCATATTCACCGGGCCAATATAGCCCACAGGCAGGCGGAGATGCTCCCAGATCTGGTCTTCGTTCAGCGCTTCCACCTCGCTTGCGCCCAGAAGGTTTTTCAGCTTCACGGTCTGAACCTCGCGATCACCCCGGACCAGCGCAGCCACGCATTCCTCGTCTGCCCGGAAGATCAGGGTTTTGATGATCTTTTCCGGTGGTACATTCAGAAATTCAGCCACACTGGCAACCTTCTTCTTGCCGGGCGTGGCAATCCGCTGCATTTCCTGCGGCGCTTCGGTGTCATGCCGGGGTTCAGGCGCACTGACCGCTGCCTTTTCCACGTTGGAAGCGTAGTCACAGTCGCGGCACAAAACCAGGGTATCTTCCCCGGCATCTGCCAGGACCATGAACTCGTGGGAAAAGGACCCGCCAATGCTGCCGCTGTCCGCGTCCACCATGCGGTAATCCAGACCAAAGCGGGTGAAAATGCGGTTGTAGGCCACGCGCATCTTCTCGTAGCTTGCAGACGCGCCCTCGTCATCCGCGTCAAAGGAGTAGGCGTCCTTCATGATGAATTCGCGGCCACGCATCAGACCGAAGCGGGGGCGCATCTCGTCGCGGTACTTGGTCTGGATCTGGTAGAGGTTGACCGGCAGTTGCCGGTAGGAGCGCAGTTCCCGGCGGGCAAGGTCTGTGACCACCTCTTCTGCGGTGGGGCTTAAGCAGCAGTCGCGTTCGCCCCGGTCGCGGAAGCGCAGGAGTTCCGGGCCGTAGTGCTGCCAGCGGCCTGATTCCATCCACAGGTCGCCGGGCTGGACCATGGGCATGAGGATTTCCTGTGCGCCAGCGCGATCCATTTCCTCGCGCACAATGGTCATGACCTTGCGCAGGACCCTGAAGCCCAGCGGCAAATAGGAATATACGCCTGCGGTGAGCTTGCGGATGAAACCGCCGCGCAGCAAGAGTTGGTGACTGATGACCTCGGCCTCTGCCGGGACTTCCTTGGTGGTGGGGATAAGGAGTTGTGAGTAGCGCATTTCAGAGGATTCTGTTGGATGATTGTGGTTGTTTATGGTTTGTTGACATCCTCCCCCGCCTGAAGGCAGGGGATTCCTACCGCGTTCAGGAGCAAGACAGCGCTCCTGAATCACTTCGATGGGTTCCTGCTGCTGGCGGCATGACTGCTCCGCTCACTTCACAGGCTATCCGGGCAAGTCCTGCCCTTAGAGCGTTTCCTTTTTCATTTTATATGCCATGCTGAACGGAGCGAAATGACTTTCCAGCAAAGCGGTGAAAAATGTAAAAAGACAAAACGGAACCGCTCTAAAGCGCACTCCAGAAGACTACCCGCCCTTTGTCTTCCGCCCCTATTTGGTAAGAGGAATAGACCGTGCGCCATTTGGGAAAATCGCAGGGAAGGGCGCATCACTGGCAACCGGTACGCAAGGTATAGAGAATGCCACAAAAGGCATCATAAAATTCATCTTCCTCGGCTTGGTTTTCTTGCGAGTTCCTTCAAGCAGGGGCTGAATCCGGGCATGATGATCAGCTCCCGTTTGCGCCGATGCCGTCAACTGAAGGAATATCCGATGAAATGACCGCCTGCCGCGTGGTCGCGTCAACCACCACGACCGCCGCCGTTACCGCACGGCCCGCGTCGTCAAAGGGACGGGCATAGCCCTTGTCCGCGATCTGCTTCAGGCCCTC
>CAMNHX010000383.1 GCA_946539945.1 uncultured Desulfobulbus sp.
TTCAGCGCTTCGCGCTTCAGAATGACAGTAAAAAGACAAAACGGAAACGCTCTAATGCGTTCCTGGATCATTTCCGGTTCTGATACTTGTAGATGTTGATAAAGCGGTTCAGAATCGGGGTAGCCAGAGGACGCAGGTTGGGTGGCAGGCACACTTCAGCCCGCCAAAAATACGGGAGCGCCTTCTCGTCCATATCAGGATCAAAGTAGGCCACACCATCCAGACGCTTCTTGCCTGATTCCACCCGATAGGCTACCTGACGCGGATTCAGGTTCACCTGCCGCACCGGCAGATTGGTTTTGGGTTTTTTATAGTCAAAGCCGTCGTCCTGAACCCGCTTCACCTCCCTGGGAAAAAACAGTACCGCGTCCCCCAGCGCACAGCCCACGCAGGCGGAGTCGTGGAAGAACAGCACATAGCCATCCCCGGATTGTGGCAGAAACAGCAAGATCATGGAGCCGTTTACGCCTATTCTGCCATCCACAAAGCGCCAACCCTGCGGAACCGCCACCGTACCCAGTTCCGGGATGCCGTAGAAATCCAGTTGCCCAAGCTGTGCTGCCGTCAGCTTGCTGGCAAAGGCTTTGGCCTTGCCAGGCAGGCAGGACGGCGTCTGTGAATCCTCTTCATCGCCAACCGGGTTGGAAAAACAGGTGTCAAAGGCCCGTACCGCAAGACCGGACACTGTGAGACTGGCGTCCGTCACCTTGGGACTCTGCGCTTCCTGGGCCACATCCTGCCTGTTGAAGGTAAACTGGTACGTTTCCGCAAGGGCTGTGACCGCAGACAGGGCCAGCAGAAGAAGAATCAGGCAATACACGCGCATGGCTTCTCTCTCCTTGGATTGATTGCACTTACAAAGTCCGGTTTTTACCGGGACGTTTTGCGGGCTGCTTGCTGTTCCGCAACCAGACTTTTTCCGGTTGCGACCACACAGCCCAGAAAGGCGTCAATCGCTGCCTCATCCACATTGGGGTTGGGTGTGATGAGCCTGAAGGCCAGTTCCCTTCCGACAAAACCAAGACCGACCAGATAGCGCCCTTCTTCCTGCATCCGCGCCCGGATGGCAGTGTTGAGCGCGGCTGCATCCTGCCCCGCAGGTGGCACGAAGCGGAAACACACGTTGAAGGACTCGCGGGGAACCACCATCTCCAGATCCGCACTCTGTCGCACCTGCTCCTCCGCATAGGCGGCAAGCGCCAGATAGCGCTCCACCCGCTGCGCAAAACCTTTCTGCCCGTAGAATTTCCAGTCCAGAAAAGCCTTGAGACTGTCCACACGGCGACCACACTGCAGGGAAAGCGTCCCCAGATCGCGCAGGCTGCCATCCAGCTCGGTGCGGAAAATATAGCTCTCATCGCCAGCGGCAAGCGTTTCCCGTAACACACCAGCGCCGCCCCGCAAAAGCAGCACGTTACACATCAGGGCACTTCCCGGCATCTTGTGGAAGTCAAAGGTGAAGGAGTCTGCCCTCTCCAGTTCAGGCAGAAAACAGGAGCGCAGTTTGGGGCTGAAAATCACCGGACCGCCCCAGGCGCCGTCGCAGTGCAGCCAGAAGCCGTACTGTTCACGCAAGGGCAGGAGCGGTGCAATGGGATCATAGGCCCCGCGTACCGTAGTGCCAGCAGTCGCGCACACGAAAAAGGGCTTGCCACCAGCAGCACGCACGTGGGCAAGCGCCCCTGCCAGTGCGTCAGACCGCATTCTACCGTGTTCATCCACTGCCACCTTGACCAGATGCCCACTGCCCAAACCCAGAATGTTGGCGGCGCGATCAAAGGAGTAGTGTGCCTCTGCATTCACAAAGGCAAACAGCTCCGGCTGTGCGAAGAGTCCCTGTTTTTTGACTGCCTGACAGGCCCGGTTGCGGGCGACCATCATGGCGATCATGTTGGCATTGCTGGATCCGGTAGTCATCTGGCCCACGCCCTGCGGAAACCCGACCAGATCCAGCATCTGGCTCAACAGGAACTTTTCCATCAGGGTGGCAACCGGAGCGGTCTCAAAGGTGCAGGCCGAAGTATTGGTGAGCGCGGCTGTCATCTCGCCCAAAAGCCCCGGCAGATTGGCCTCTGACCACATCCGGTTGAGGTAGCCGGGATGACCGGTCCTGACCGCATAGCGCAGATAGAGTTCCAGCCAGTGGAACACCTCGTCCCAGTCGCCAGGCTGTTCGCGTTCCAGATCCAGCAGCTGTGCCAGTTCGCCGGGAGAATGGTACTCCACCAAAGCGCCGCTGGCCTGCTGCCGCCG
This sequence comes from uncultured Desulfobulbus sp., assembly GCA_946539945.1. GTDB lineage: Bacteria > Desulfobacterota > Desulfobulbia > Desulfobulbales > Desulfobulbaceae > Desulfobulbus. The sequence goes on from CAMNHX010000383.1 coordinate 2,254, forward strand.
GTACTCGCCAGCCAGCTGCGCCAGCCGGAGAAAGAGCTGTTCCGGGTCCCTGTTGCTCTTCATGCGCTCACACCATCCGGTCTTGAGACCAGTCGTTGTGCAGGAACTGGCGGTGATCCGGCTTGGGCGGCTTGACCTCGTTGAGCCGCTGTTCCAGCCACTTCAGCACCTTGGGAAACTCATCGGCAAATTCGGCCAGGGCCTTGCCCCGGTGGCTGACCGCGCTTTTCTCTGCCATTGACACTTCCGCAAAGCTCTTGCCAAAGGGCGGATAGAAAAAAACCGGGTCATAGCCAAAACCGTTTTCTCCGCGTGCTTCGGTGAGGATTTCGCCGTCGCAACGTCCCTCCCAGGTGAGCGCCGGACCCGAGGGCACAGCCAGAGAGAGTACGCAACTGAAATGGGCGCGGCGGTCGCTTTTTTCTGCCATT
>CAMNHX010000384.1 GCA_946539945.1 uncultured Desulfobulbus sp.
AAGCTGGTCGATTTCTGTGGGCATGGAGTCAATCTCCATACGCAAACGGGAGGCAGCCTCATCGATCAGATCAATGGCCTTGTCCGGCAGGAAGCGGTCAGTGATGTAGCGGCTGGACAGCATCACCGCTGCCACTGTGGCTGCATCCTGAATGCGCACACCGTGATGGACCTCATACTTTTCCTTGATGCCGCGCAGGATGGCAATGGTATCCTCTTCGCTCGGCTCCTGCACCAGAACCGGCTGGAAACGCCGCTCCAGGGCTGCATCCTTTTCAATGTACTTGCGGTACTCGTCCAAAGTGGTTGCGCCCACGCAGTGCAGCTCGCCCCGGGCCAGGGCAGGTTTGAGCATATTGGAGGCATCCATGGACCCTTCCGAGGCTCCTGCGCCCACCAAGGTATGGATCTCATCAATAAAGAGGATGAGTTCGCCGGAGCGCTTCTCCACCTCTTTCAAAACCGCCTTGAGCCGGTCTTCAAACTCGCCCCGGTACTTTGCGCCTGCCACCAGAGCGCCCAGATCCAGCGCGATCACCTGCTTGTTGGCCAGAGAACTGGGCACATCGCCGTTCACAATGCGCAGGGCCAGACCTTCCACAATCGCGGTCTTGCCCACGCCAGGCTCGCCAATCAGAACCGGGTTGTTCTTGGTACGGCGCGACAGAACCTGAATCACCCGCCGGATCTCCTCGTCCCGGCCAATCACCGGGTCCAGCTTGCCCAAACGGGCCACGTCCGTGAGGTTGCGGCCATACTTTTCCAGAGCCTGATACTTCTCTTCAGGATAGGGGTCAGTGACGCGCTGGTTGCCGCGCACGGTCATCAGCGCCTTGAGAAAGCTGTCGCCCGTAATGCCCAGCCGGTTCAGCGCTGCTGTAACCTTGAGCGAGGCATCTGCCAGAATGGTCAAAAACAGGTGTTCCTGGCTGACATACTCGTCCTGCATTCCAGCAGCGGTCTTGAAAGCCTGCTCCAGAATCTGCTGGAACTTTGGCGAAACATAGGTCTGCATCGCGCCCGCGCCGCTGACCTTGGGCAGGGCCGCAATGCAGGCGTTCACCTCTGCCAGCACCAGACTGGGTGTCTGGCCCATCTTTTGCAGTACCGGGACCACCACCCCTCCGGGCTGCTCCATGAGCGCCTTCACCAGATGTTCCGGCTGCAATTCCTGATTGTTGCTAGCCTGCGCAAGGCTTTGCGCTGCCTGAATGGCTTCCTGCGATTTGACGGTAAACTTGTCCATCTGCATGATCTACTCTCCTTATCTATATGAAATTATTGATTTAATCAGAATGATACGATAAGCGCCCCTGCCATTTCGTCAACCCGGGCGACAGGAATTTCCAGCAAAATGCTCCCGGGAAAGGCGGGCGTGGCACGTAAAGTCGTTGCAGGGCAAGGTTCTATTCGGTACATTTGCCGCCGGTTTCACCGGCAGTTGCCAGCCTTTTTGTCCTTTCTCCTAAAAAAATGTCCATCCATGCAAAAAAACCTTTTGCTCCTGCCCTTGATGCTTATGCTTGCCGCGCTTGCGCCTGGTTCTGGTCTGTGCAAGATGGTGGATCGCAATGTGGCCATCGTCAACGGTGAGACCATCACGCTTTCAGAGATCAACGAGTTGGCCAAGCCTGTCTTTGACAAGATTCGCGCCGAATCCCCGCCCGGTGAAGTGGCGGCCAACATGGCCCAGGCCCGCCGCGCTGCCCTGGCCCGGCTGATCGACAAGCGGCTGGTCGCTCAAGAGGCGGCCAGATACCGCCTTCAGGTGACAGACGAAGAGCTTGACAAGACCCTGGAGCAGATTCGGGTAGGCCGGAATATGTCCCCTGAAGACCAGTTGAAGGAGCTGCGCCTCATGGGCGTGACCGAGCAGCAGTACCGCGAGGAGATGCGGACCCAGATGTTGGGGAGCAAGGTGATCAACGCTGTGGTGCGGACCCGGGTCTTGGTGACAGACGAGGAAATCCTGGCCCGGTATCTGGGCAAGACCAGCCCGCCACAGCCAAGGAGCGCAAGAGACAGTGTTTCCGGCAACAGCATGGGCAAGATGCAGCTCCTGCAGCTCGGCGTCCTCTGGGGCGCGCCAGGCAGGACGGGAGCAATACTGACCAAGGAACAGGCCAGAAGCAAAATTGAAAAGCTCCGCAAGGTGGCTCTGACTGGAGCCAGCTTTTCTGATCTGGCCCGTCTCTACTCTGATCTGCCCACGGCAGGGGACGGCGGCAGTCTGGGTTCCCTGTCTCTGGAGGACATGGCCGGACCTGTTCGCGCTGCAGTGCAGGATCTGGACAAGGATGGCATCAGCCAGCCTGTGGAGGCAAATTCCGCCTTTCTGATCTTCAAGCGCCTGGACGGTGGCAAGACACCGGACAGCGGCAAGGAGGAAGAGGCCAAAACAGCGGAAGACTCCAAGACAGCGGAAGAGACCGGGACAGAGGAAGCCTCCAAAGATCAGGTTGCCGTCGTGCCCCTGGAAGAACGCGAGCGTATCAAGCAGGAAATCCTGCGGGAAAAGATGGAAGGCAGGGTGGACGAGTGGATTCAGGAATTACGCAAAAAAGCGTACATCAAACTGTTTTGAGGGCTGAATCATGTTGATCTTCGCACGCCGCCAACAGACCACAGACTGTACCGAAGCAGAGGGAGAGCCTTCGTCACAACTCAAGACAGTGGGCGTCT
>CAMNHX010000385.1 GCA_946539945.1 uncultured Desulfobulbus sp.
CTTTTACAAGAAGCTGACCCTGTGGCTGGCGATCCTTCTGGCTGTGCTCTTCATGGTGCAGTTTGTCAACGCGCCTGGCAAGCCCAGTCAGGCCATCACCTACAGTGAATTCTGGTCGCACGTGGAAAACGGCGACATCAGCAAGGTGACCATTCAGGAAAGAGAGATCATCGCTCTTGGCCGGGACGGACGGTCCTTCAAGACCGTTGCCCCACGAGACACGGAACTCCTCCCCATGTTGCGCAAGGCCAAGGTGAACATTTCCGTGGAAAAGCCCAAGGAAATGCCTTGGTATATGTCGGTTCTGGTCTCCTGGTTTCCCTTCCTGCTCCTGATTGGCGTGTGGATCTTTTTCATGCGCCAGATGCAGATGGGCGGCAAGGGGGGGGCGCTCTCCTTTGGCAAGACCCGTGCCCGGATGCAGGAGGAAGGTGAGGTCAAGGTCACTTTCAAGGATGTGGCCGGCATTGACGAGGCCAAGGCCGAACTGGAAGAGATCATCGATTTTCTTCGCGATCCGCAGAAGTTCACCCGCTTGGGTGGACGCATTCCGAAGGGCGTTTTGCTGGCCGGCTCTCCGGGCACAGGCAAGACGCTTCTGGCCCGCGCCATCGCGGGCGAGGCTGGCGTGCCCTTTTTCACCATCTCTGGCTCCGACTTTGTGGAAATGTTCGTGGGCGTGGGCGCGTCCCGAGTGCGCGATCTCTTTGCCCAGGGCAAGAAGAATGCGCCCTGCATCATCTTTATTGACGAGATCGACGCGGTGGGCCGCCATCGCGGTGCAGGTCTGGGCGGAGGGCATGACGAGCGCGAACAGACCCTGAACCAGCTTCTGGTGGAGATGGACGGCTTTGAAGGCAATGACGGCGTGATCATCATCGCGGCCACCAACCGGCCCGACGTGCTGGACCCGGCACTGTTACGGCCTGGTCGCTTTGACCGGCAGGTGATTGTACCGGTCCCGGACGTGAAGGGCCGTGAGAAGATTCTGGAAATCTACGCCAAGAAAACCAAGTTGTCCCCTGAAGTGGATTTGGCGGTCATTGCCCGGGGCACGCCCGGCTTTTCCGGTGCTGATCTGGAAAACCTGGTGAACGAGGCTGCGCTTATGGCGGCCCGGGAAAACCGTAACGAGGTGGGCACAGACCTCATGGAGCGGGCCAAGGACAAGGTGATGATGGGCACAGAGCGCAAGTCCATGATCATCACGCCCAAGGAAAAGGAAAATACCGCCTATCACGAGGCAGGTCATGCCTTGGTCGCCTACCTGACGCCTGGCGCAGACCCGGTGCACAAGGTGACCATCATTCCCCGTGGCCGTGCCCTGGGCCTGACCATGCAGCTCCCGGAAGACGATCACTATACCCATTCCAAGAGCTATCTCCTGGGCCAGATAGCCATTCTCTTTGGCGGTCGGGTGGCGGAAAAACTGGTCTTTGACGACGTGACCACTGGCGCGAGCAATGACATTGCCCGCGCCACTGAACTGGCCCGCCGGATGGTCTGCGAATGGGGCATGAGCGAGGAGCTGGGGCCTCTGGCCTACGGTGCCAAGGAGGAGCAGATCTTTCTGGGTCGTGAAATTACCCGGCACAAGAACTACAGCGAGGAAACCGCCAAAAGGATTGATGCGGTTGTCAAGCAGATCATTCTGGAGGCCAATGAGCGGGTGACTGCCCTGCTCACCGAGCATCGCGCCAGCCTGAACGCCATTGCCACCGAACTTTTGGATAAGGAAACCATTGTGCTGGACGACATGACGCGGATCATCCACAACACGGAGCACCCGGAAGAAGCACCCATCCCGGAAACGCCCAGTTTGGCGAAGAAGGAGGAGGACAAAGACGAGGTTCAGCCTGCGGAGAACGCAACGGGTAAGAGTGGTGAGGAGGAAGAGCTTTTGCCCTGAAAGCCTGTAACGGTCATCCAAGCCCAGAGAACCGGTGATATGGTGAACAAAGGAGGAGGCAGGGAGAAAGCAGGTTTTCGAGTTTGGAGGCCAAGCACAGCCAGGTTCCGCGCTGCTTCAAGAGGGTAAGCAATGCCCTTTTCGTTCAGCCAGTCGCAGATGAGAGACGTGAACATTTTTCAGATGGTCCGTGACCTGACCCCGCCGTGGCAGGTTGCGGCCAGTGCGTTTTCCCCAGAAAAAAGGCGGCTGGATCTTCGCCTCTCCCTCCTCCAAAGGTAGCGTTTTTGACTGCCCGGAATGCGGCAAAAGCAAAGTCTACGACAGCACGGAAAAGACCGGGTCAACATGAGGCTTGGCTCTCGGCCAGAGTGTCCCGCGTCAAGTGTGACCAGTGGTGGCGTCAGACAGATCTCTGTATCTTGGGCAGGTCCGGGTAGCGGTTTTACCTTGTGCTTCTTTGAGCAGTGATGTCAACTTATTGATTTTTCGTGATTTTCACGGTGTGGGATAGCGCGAACCCGGAATTTTCACGATATTCTATTGACATAGAGCGGTTCCGTTTTGTCTTTTTACTCCTTTCACCGCTTCGCTGGAAAGCCTGAAGCGCTGAAGAATCTCATTTCAGCATGACATACGAAGTGAAAACGGAACCGCTGTTATGAAGTGCCCCCTGTCAAGTGCCGGGGCGCATTTTTTAGACCATCATTTTCTTTCTCTTTGGCGTCTGTTTTGATGGGCAACAAGCGTGAAGGGATTTGTGAACAGAGGC
>CAMNHX010000386.1 GCA_946539945.1 uncultured Desulfobulbus sp.
CCCGCAACAGCCTTGAAGCCCGAGGCCGAACCCACGCCCCGGCTTTCCCTATCCCGCCTGTATTGCCGGGGTATTCTCATGAACGTCACCAACCCCAAGGTGACGGTTTTTTTTCTCGCCTTTCTGCCCCAGTTCACGCGACCCGGATGCGGTCCACTCTGGCTGCAAATCGTCTGGCTGGGCGCTCTCTTTCTTTTGGCTGCAGCGCTGGTCTTTGCCGCAGTCGCCCTGCTGGCCGGAGGTCTGGGCGATAGATTCAGGCATTCGGCCCGGGCGCAGATCGTTTTGAACCGCGCTGCTGCCGCCATCTTTGCCGCGCTTGCCCTGGCGCTCCTCTTCTCGCAGGGCGGTATGTGAACCTGCGGTTGGCGGACTTGTGCTGTTCCATGCGCTGCATTGTCTGGGCATTCCTGTTTTTCCGCTGAATCCTCCAAACCAGCATAGAGCGTAAAAACCGGTTTTCTCTGGAACATCCTGCGCCCGATGCAGGTCTGTTCCCTCCTGTTGAGAAGGGAAACCGAACATCGGGTAGAGGCATACTTGATGAAAACTCGCCTGCGCTGTGGTCTCACTCAATCGGTTCAATCTGGATGCGCACCAGCATTTCACCCACCACCTCCTTGATGCTCAAGTCCGTGGTATCGATGAGGTAGGCATCTTCAGCCATTTTCAGGGGCGCAATGCTGCGATTGCGGTCTGCCTCGTCGCGGGCCATCAGGCTTTGCAACAGGGCTGCCTCGTTGATACCCACCTCACCCCGGTTGCGCATCTGCGTTACGCGCCGTCTGGCCCGCTCCTCCGGATCAGCGTCCAGATAGAATTTCCAGGCTGCCTGCGGAAAGACCACGGTTCCCGTGTCCCGGCCCTCAATCACCACGCGCCCAGCCCGGCCCATCTGCTGCTGCACAGCGGTCAGCATTTTGCGCACCGCTGGCAGGGAAGCAATCTCCGAGGCCAAACAACTGATCTCCTCTGTGCGCAGTTCAGGTCCCAGTTCCTTGCCGCCCAGAAGAACCCGGCCATTTTCCTGACCTTCCAGGGGGGGCAACAGCTGCATCTCCAGATTGCCCAGCATGGACAGCATACTGTCGTCGTTTTCCAGGTCTTCCGCTGTCTTGCCGATATGGGCAAGCATCCAGGCAAAGGCGCGGTACATGGCGCCTGTGTCCAGGCAGGTGAAGCCCAGATGCGCGGCAATCATGCGGGAAATCGTGGTCTTGCCCACGCCTGCCGGGCCGTCAATGGTCACAATCGCGAGTTTTTCAGACATAGGACAGCTCCTTCAGGCAGTCGGCAAGCGCGGATACAAAGCGCCGGTTTTCCGCCTCTGTGCCCACGGTGATGCGGAGATAATGGGGGAATTCATAGGCGTGCATGGAGCGCGTGATCACGCCCTTGTAGAGCATGGCTTCATAGAGCTGATTGGCGTCGCCGTGGACATCCACAAGGAAGAAGTTGGACTGGGAGGGGAAACAGCGGCATCCCAGTTTGCTCACCTCCTCCTGCAAAAAGGCCATGCCCTGCCGCGTGCCCTGAATGGTGCGCTCGTAGTGTTCGCGGTCGTTTATGGCCGCAATGGCTGCCACCTGCGCCAGACTGTTCACGTTAAAGGGATGGCGCACACGGTGCAGCATGGAGGCCAGTTCAGGAAGCATCAGACCGTAGCCCAAGCGCAGACCGGCCAGTCCGTAGGCTTTGGAAAAGGTGCGCAAGGCCACAATCTGTGCGCCTTTCCGGTTTGCCTGCTCGCGGATGAGCCGCACAGAGTCAAGCTGCAAGGCAGGCTCGACAAAGTCGCGGTAAGCCTCGTCCAGGACTACGACAGCCGTATCAGGCAGGGCTGCGCAGAGGCGCAAAAGCGCTTCCTCGTCAAAAACCGTGCCGGTCGGGTTATTGGGATTGTCCAGAAAGATCAGGCGCGTCTTTTCGTTGGCTGCTGCTGCAATGGCGTCCAGATCGTGGCGCATATCCCGCAAGGGCAGGACAGTGTTTTTGCTGCCCTGGATCTGCACGCATTTCTGGTACATCAGAAAGGACGGAAAGCTGGACAGGGCCTCATCGCCCGGTTCCATGCAGGCTTCCACCAGAAGCCCCAGCATCTCGTCGGACCCGTTGCCCAGAACCACCATTTCCGGCGGACAGTCCAGATGTTTGGCCAGCGCTTGGGTAAGCACGTAGGAGGAACCGTCCGGGTAGCGGTGCAGCTTGGGCAAGGCTTCGGTAATGGCAGCCAGGGCCTTGGGGGAAGGCCCCCAGGGGTTTTCGTTGGAGGCCAGCTTGATGGCCTTGGTCACGCCGTATTGCCGCTCCAGTTCGTCCAAAGGCTTTCCGGGCGGATAGGGCACAATTTCCTGAATGTGTTGGGGAATGGGGATGCGCATGGTCAATCAGTCAAGGGAAAAAAGAGCACCCTGAAGTAGGGCAAGGAAAACGGCTTTGCGCCGGATAGTCCAGATATATTGACATCCTCCCCCGCCTGAAGACGGGGGAGGATGTCAACCCTAAAGAAATAGACAATAGAGAGTTTCCGTTTTCAGTTTTGATGTCATGCTGAACGAAGCGACTTTTCAGTGCGAAGCACGGTAAAAGTCCATCTCCTGCCGCCTTCCCGATATTATCCATGAGATTCTTCAGCGCTTCGCGCTTCAGGCTTTCCAGCGAAGCGGGAAATGCAGACTT
>CAMNHX010000387.1 GCA_946539945.1 uncultured Desulfobulbus sp.
TTTCCTTCCTGAAGCCCTGAACACGCAACAACCCGCCGGATTCCCGGCTTTCCCTTTCATCAAGGAGCAGACATGGAAAAAATCAAGGTAGCAAGCCCTCTCGTGGAACTGGACGGCGATGAGATGACCCGCATCATCTGGCAATTCATCAAGGAAAAGCTCATCCTGCCTTATCTGGACATAGACCTGAAGTATTTTGATCTGGGCATCAAAAACCGCGACGCCACAGGAGATCAAGTCACGGTGGAGGCGGCAGAAGCCATCAAAAAGTACGGCGTGGGCGTGAAATGCGCGACCATCACCCCGGACGAGGCGCGGGTTCGGGAATTTTCCCTGAAAAAAATGTGGAAATCGCCCAACGGAACCATCCGCAACATCATTGGCGGCACGATTTTCCGACAGCCCATCATCTGCAGGAATATCCCGCGTCTGGTTTCTGGCTGGGACAAGCCCATTGTCATTGGCCGCCACGCCTTTGGCGATCAGTACAAGGCCACGGACTTTCTGGTTCCTGGTCCGGGCACGCTGAAACTGGTCTTTGAGCCTGAAGACGGCAGCACGCCCCTCACGCAGGAGGTGTACCGCTTTCCGGGCAGTGGTTGTGCCCTGGGAATGTACAACCTGGACGCCTCCATCCGGGGTTTTGCCCGTGCCTGTATGCACTACGCGCTGAACCTGGGCTGGCCGCTCTACCTCTCCACCAAGAACACCATTCTGAAGAAGTATGACGGTCGTTTCAAAGACCTGTTTCAGGAGGTCTATGAGGCGGAATTTGCAGACAAGTTCAAGGCTACGGGCATCAGCTACGAACACCGCCTGATCGACGACATGGTGGCCAGCGCGATGAAGTGGCACGGCGGCTTTGTCTGGGCCTGCAAGAACTACGACGGCGACGTGCAGTCCGATAGCGTGGCACAGGGCTTTGGTTCCCTGGGTCTGATGACCTCTGTTCTGCTTACCGAGGACGGCAAGACCGTGGAGGCTGAAGCAGCGCATGGCACGGTTACGCGGCACTATCGCGAGCATCAGAAGGGCAACAAAACCTCCACCAACCCCATTGCCTCCATCTTTGCCTGGACGCGGGGACTCTGGTATCGCGGCAAGTTTGACGGTAACGAGACCCTGATGCGCTTTGCCGAAACCCTGGAGCGCGTCTGCGTGCAGACTGTGGAGAGCGGTCTGATGACCAAGGATTTGGCGCTTCTGGTGGGCAGTGAGCAGAAATGGCTGACCACTGAAGAGTTTTTGGCCAAACTGGACGAAAACCTGAATACAGCCATGGTTTGAAGCGCATGGAAACCATAAGCTGGCAGGAGTAGCCTTTGCCGAGATTCTGGAAGCCGGCAGGACTGCTTTCACCGTGCTGGCGCACTGGAAAGCCTTCAGCGCTTCGTGCTTCAGGGTTTCCAGAAAAACGGTGAAAAGACAAAACGGAAACGCTCTAGCGCGTTTCCGCTTTGTCTTTTTACTCCTTTCATCGCTTCGCTGGAAAGTTTGAGAGCGTCAGCGTGAAGAATCTTCAGTTCCTGGCAGGAGATGGACTCTTACCGTGCTGACGCACTGAAAGACTTTTGCCGTGGTGACAAAAGTCGCTTCATTCACCATGTCAAAGAAGCTGTCATTCTGAAGCGCGAAGCGCTGAAGATTCTCCCGCTCTCGGCGAAAGACGCACACGGAGTGAACCACCATGAACGTACCCAAACCCATTCACAAATGTTTGTTGAGCTTGGGCTATCGCCCGGCCAGAAGCAAAAATTACTGCAAATTCTTGCCAAGGAAGCCTGTGGGCTTGTGGGTTGAATTTAACGATCAACAGCGTATGAATTATGAAACAGATACATATGAACAATTTTTTCTATTACAGCCGGAGCTTGTCTTCCCCAGATGCGATGGCGGATTTACCAGTTCAAATTATGGTTGGTGTCTGTGTCCTGACGGCACAATGCAAAAGAGTTCCGGTCTTACCAAGGATTTACATATTCAAGGTTTTCGTGAAGGTGATGACGCACAGGCGGTAGAAATCTTGAAAGCGAATTTGGAACGCTGTATGGCTGAACTGCTTGATTATGAGCATTGGCTGGCGCTCATTGATTTTCAATCAGGCGTTTCTGCCGAACTGCCTGCAAAATTTTCCCATCTTCAGAGTAATTACACCAAATTGGTCAAACCCAAAGGCTACCCTGTTAATCCTTCTCCTTTTGATAATACATTCAATCAAATTATAGATATTAAGAACAATGCTGAATTGATGCAGCAAATCAATGATGTCATTGACGGTAAAATGACTACGCCACCTGCCGAATTGGAATATGCCGCTTGGTTTTATGAATACTTTCATCACAAAAAGATACGGCGTTTTGAAATTGAACGATTTTACGACAGTAGAGTTGATGAGAAATTCCATTATCTGATGCTTGCCGAACGCTATGACGATATTAAAAAATTATTGGAACAATATCCGTTGAGAGAAGAAGACAAAACAGGTTATGGCGCGGAATATGAAATCGCGAAATATCGCTATATGCTCGCCTGTGCCGAACAGCGAAAAATCATTGTTACCGATGAAAGCAGGGAATGGGCGGAAAAGAAAAAACTCATCGCGCCCTACACTTGGGCAAGTGTTCCTGAAAGCGTTTTTTGGGGCAAAAATAGCGAAACGCAAAA
>CAMNHX010000388.1 GCA_946539945.1 uncultured Desulfobulbus sp.
CAACAACACAATGCAGATGAGAAAGATACAGACAACAACGTGAACGATAATCAGTAAGGTGGTCATTGAAAGCGAACAATCCGCTTGAACGAATCAATTTTCAGGGCTGCTCCGCCTACCAGAGCGCCGTCAATGTCAGCCTGTGCCATCAGGGCATCAACATTGTCAGGCTTAACCGAACCACCATACAGGATGCGGACTGTTTCGGCAAGATTTTTATCGTAGAAGCTTGCCAGGAGTCCGCGCAGGAAGGCGTGCGCCTCCTGGGCCTGTTCAGTGGTGGCAGTCTTGCCCGTGCCAATGGCCCAGACTGGCTCATAGGCTAGAACAGTCTGTTCCGCCTGTCCAGTAGGGACATCTTGCAGCCCGCTGCGCAGCTGCGCCTCCAGAACTGCCATGGTCTTGCCGCCTTCGCGCTCCTCCAGGGTTTCGCCCAGACAGAGTACCGGGGTCAAACCAAACTCCAGGGCAGCCCGCAGGCGACGGTTAATCATGGCGTCATCTTCGCCAAAAATGTGCCGCCGCTCAGAATGGCCGATGATCGCCATCCGCACGCCAATATCCTTGAGCATGGGCGGCGCGATTTCACCGGTAAAAGCGCCCTTGGCCTCCCAAGCCACGTTCTGTGCGCCCAAAAAAACCTGGCTGCCCTGTAGCGCCTGCGCCACAGCGGAGAGCGCGGTAAAGGGCGGGGCAATCATCACATCGCGATCGCTGCACCCCGCTGCCGCTTCAACCACGCCCCGGGCCAGGTCCACAGCTTCCGCGATGTTCAGGTGCATCTTCCAGTTGCCTGCAAGAAGGGCTCGTCTCATGGCAAACCTCCTGTCGTGTTTTGCTTATTCCAAAGCCTTGATGCCAGGCAGGGTCTTGCCTTCCATCAATTCCAGAAAGGCCCCACCGCCTGTGGACATATAGGAAATGTTCGCCGCCTCGCCGGACTTCTCAATGGCTGCATTGGAGTCACCACCGCCGGTCACGCTCAAGGCGTGCGCAGAGGCCAGTTCGTGCGCCATAGCCATGGTCCCACGGGAAAAGGCGTCCATCTCAAAGGCTCCCATAGGGCCGTTCCAGACAATGGTCTTGGCGTCGGCAAGAGCCTCCTTGAAGCACTGCACCGTGGCCGGACCAATGTCCAGCGCCATCCAGCCTTCCGGGATGTCCTGCACTGTGACCGCCTTGCTGACCGCATCCGGCGCAAACCTGTCCGCTGCAATCACGTCCACGGGCAGATACACCTTGATTTTTTTCTCTGCCGCCTTTTTCAGCAGGTTTTGCGCGGTTTCCAGAAGTTCGTCCTCTACCTTGGAAGCGCCCACTGCATAGCCCTGGCTTTTCAGAAAGGTGTTGGCCATAGCGCCACCCAGAATCAGGCGATCCACCTTGGCAAGCATGTTTTCCAGAGCTTGGAGCTTGCCAGACACCTTGGCTCCGCCTACCAGTGCCACCAGAGGCCGGACCGGATCGTCAATGGCGCGGTGGAAGTAATCGATTTCATTCTGCAGGAGAAAGCCGGGAGCCTTGTCCGCAAAATGCGCGGTCACGCCTGCAACCGAGGCGTGCGCCCGATGGGACACGGCAAAGGCGTCATTGACATAGACCTCTGCCAGTGCGGCAAGTTGCCGGGAAAATTCCGGGTCATTCTTTTCCTCTTCCGCGTGAAAGCGCAGGTTTTCCAGCATCAGCAGCCCGCCTTCCGCAACAGCCTGCGCCATCTTTTCCGTTTCCGGGCCTACGCAGTCCGGCGCAAGCGGGACTTCCTTGCCCAGAAGTTGGGCCAGATGTTTGGCTGCCGGGGCCAGAGAAAATTCCATGGCCCGCTTGCCCTTGGGGCGTCCCAGATGGGAACAGAGAATAATGCGGGCCTTTTGGCTAATGAGATACTCCAAAGTGGGCAAGACGCGGACAATACGCAGATCGTCCGTAATTTCTCCTGCCTCGTTCATGGGTACGTTGAAATCAACCCGGACAAGCACCCGCTTGCCCTGCACTTTCAGATCACGCAGATTTTTCATCTCGATCTCCTTTCAATTTGCAATAAATCCTTGTGGAAAGTCAGCGCGTCTTCCACAGGGTTGTCGTAATAGTTTTTCCGCAGGCCGTCCTGCTCGAACCCCAAGCCCGCATACAGCGCCAAAGCTGGGGTATTGCTTGCGCGTACTTCCAGAAAACAAACTTCACAGCCCAGAGCGGCACATTCGGCCAAAGCGAAATGGAGCAGCCCAGCGGCAATCCCCTGACGGCGCTCCCAGGGGTGTACCACGATCCTGAGCAACTCACACTCATCTGCCCAGTTACGAAACAGGGCAAAGCCGTGCAGGCAACCATCTCGCTCCGCGCCAAAGCCCTCGCTCAAGGTGTGCGCCAGTTCCGCTGTCACCTGTGCCGCGCTCCAAGGTGCGGTCATGCCCAGTTCCTCAAGGCGTAGCACAGCTGCGGCGTCTTCCGGGCGCAGTCGGCGCAGGTGCATCACACCATCTGGTCGGCAATGGTTTTGGTCAGCTCACCCAGCATATTGGTGTAACTGCCCAGTTCGTTGTCATACCAACCGTAGATGACAGCTTGGGTAAGAGACACTTCCAGAATGGAAGAACTGGCACCTTCGAGCTTCACGTTTTTCAGCTGGTTCAGGTTGACCCGGATAGCGGCAGTG
>CAMNHX010000389.1 GCA_946539945.1 uncultured Desulfobulbus sp.
GGCAGGACATAGCGGTGTCAGCCTGTGGAGAGATAATGAGACCTGGGGGAATAGGGGGTTGGTTCGCAACCGTAAAATTCCCCACTTTGGGGAATCTTGCGGCGAAAACCAAGCCTTGTTCCTCTGGGCAGTCTCGTTGAAGCAGGAACCCACCGAAGTGATTCAGGGGTGTTGTCTTGCTTCTGAACGCGGTAGGAATCCCCCGCCTAAAGGCGGGAGAGGATGTCAATTTTCAAGGAGGAACAACGCCATGTATCAGAAAATACTTGTCCCTGTCAGCGCCAAACACAGCGGCGCACGCGCCAACAAGGCCCTGGCTCACGCCGCAAAGATCTGCGAGGGTGAAATTGTGCTTCTGCACGTTGCCGAGTCAGTCTCCAACTTTGTGGGCGGAGAGACCCGCAAGGAACGACAGCAGGCAATCGAGATCGAAAGCCTGGCCATGCTGGCTCCAATGCTCGAAGAACTGGATGAGGCTGGCATCAGGCATCGCACCCGGGTCAAACCGGGCATGGTGACGGAAGTCATTGTGGATGTGGCCCAGGAGGAAGGAGTTGATCTTATTGTGTTGTTCACCGACGGTCGTGACAGCTTGAAAGACCTGCTCTTTGGCTCCATCACGGAACGCGTGCTGCATATGACGGATTTGCCGGTGCTGGTGGTGCGAAAGTAGGGAGTTGTTGGCCTCTCAAACTGGCTTGCGGAACAACAGTGAACAGCTGAAGCATCAGCTTGGCTTGGCTATCCAGACGGTTCTGAAAGAGATTTTGCCAGGACGCCATTCCCCCGTATCCTGCCGGATTCAGGGGAATGGCGTTCTGGACAGGCAAGCGAAGAGCATCACAGACCGGAAATCTCGACCGTCTTGCCAGGAGTTCCAGGACTGGCAGCGCGGATTTCGCCAATCAGGAAGGGCTTTTCTCCGTAGCCGCTAAACTGCTGCATCACGTCTTCCACCTCGTTGGCCCCAACAATAACAACCATGCCAATGCCCATGTTGAAGGTGCGATACATTTCGGCAAGGCTCACCTCGCCCATGCGCTGCAAACAGGGGAAGACCGGCGGCACGGGCCAGGTTCCCTGCTCAATGTGGGCCACACAACTCGCAGGCAGTACCCGCGGAATATTATCTACGAAGCCGCCGCCCGTAATGTGCGCCATGCCGTTAATCTTGTAGCGACGCAGGATGTTGACCAGGCTTTCCACATAGATGCGGGTGGGGGACAGCAAGGTCTCGCCCACGGTGCAGCCCAGTTCTGGCACGGTGTCGGCAACTGTTTTGCCTGCAAGGTCAAAGAAAATCCGGCGTGCCAGCGAATAGCCGTTGGAATGCAGCCCGGTTGAGGCCAAGCCAATGATCCGGTCGCCCACGCGCACGTCACTGCCGTCAATGAGCCTGTCCCGTTCGCAGATACCCACGGCAAATCCCGCAAGGTCGTAGTCGCCCTTTTGATACAGACCTGGCATTTCTGCGGTTTCTCCGCCAATCAGGGAGCAGCCCGCCTGCTTGCAGCCCTCTGCAATGCCACGCACCACGTCAGCGGCCACGTCAAGGTCAAGCGCACTGCTGGCGAAGTAGTCCAGAAAAAAGAGGGGTTTGGCCCCGCAGACGACCACATCGTTCACGCACATGGCTACCAGGTCTATGCCGATGGTGTCATGGCGACCGCAGAGTTTGGCGACTTGCAGTTTGGTGCCCACGCCGTCGGTTGAAGACACCAGAACCGGATTTTTCATCTGCTCGCCGCTCAAGGCGAACAGGCCGGAGAAACCACCCAGATCGTTCAGGACGCCACGCCTGTGGGTGGCGGCAACCAGAGGTTTGATGCGCTCGACAAAGGCGTTGCCCCGGTCAATGTCAACGCCAGCCTCTGAATATTTTGATACTCGCTCGCTGCTCATAGTGTCTTGTATGGAGTTCTCTGTGTACTGTTGCAGGTGGGAAACAATGCCAAGCGGGAAACCGTGTGGGCAAAAAATTTTTACTGATTTTTCTGCGGCTTTGTCAACAGTTTTGCTTGTCGACCAAGGGCAAGGCCGCGCAGCAAGCCCCCACAGGGCGCGGGAGTCTGTTTCATGGAGACAAAAGGATTGTTGCTGGTGTTTACCGGCAAGGGCAAGGGAAAAACCACAGCAGCACTGGGCATGGCCCTGCGGGCCTCCGGGCACGGACTGCCGGTTTGCGTTATTCAGTTCATCAAGGGCAGCTGGCATTACGGCGAGATGGACGCGCTCCCGAAGCTGGGCGTGGAGCTGCACGTCATGGGGCGCGGCTTTACGTGGAACTCCGACAATCCGGACGCAGACCGGCGACTGGCCCTGGAAGCTTGGGACTTTACCTGCCAGCGCATGGCTTCCGGTAAAGACCGTCTGCTGATTCTGGATGAGCTAACCTATCTGCTCCATTACGGTATGCTGGACGAAGCAGATTGCTTGGCGGCTTTGGCGCGGCGTCCCCCGGACTTGCACGTGGTGGTTACGGGCCGCTACGCTCCGGAAGGACTTGTGGCTGCCGCTGATCTGGTCACCGAGATGCAGGAGATCAGGCATCCCCTGCGCAAGGGTGTCAAAGCGCAGGCGGGTATTGAATTTTAGGGCTTATCCGCAAATAATCGTGGCCGTATTTTTTGGCTATAAAACCAATAA
>CAMNHX010000390.1 GCA_946539945.1 uncultured Desulfobulbus sp.
CTTGACAAAGGGCGTGTCATAACAGCGTTTCCGCTTTGTCTTTTTACTCCTTTCAGCGCTTCGCGCTTTCCAGCGAAGCGCTGAAAAAAGCAGTCATGGAGAATACCGGGAAGGTGGCTTCAGCCATGAAAAACTTCAAAGGTCCTGGAAGGCAAAATCCATGAGACAACAGTGATTTACGGATAAGCTCCAGAAACCGGGAATTACATGGACAGCAGCTTGCGCAACAACTGCGATTCGTGGGTGACGCCAAAGAGGGTATTGGCGTTGCTGTAACAGGCGATCATGCCGCCCGTTTTGGAGAGGTCCACTGTGATCGGGCGGGGCAGACGCTCCCGCTTGGCTTCATCGTAGAGCACCTTGACAACCGGACGTTTTACATCCTCTGTTGATTCCACCACCACACCGCTGCGACCGTCGCTCAACACCACGCAGGTCCCCACCGGATACATGCCTATGCAGCGGATGAAGTCATAAGCCAACTCCTTGTTGAAGTGTGTGCCGCTGCCCTCGTAGATCATGCGCAGCGCCATCACGGTTTCCATGCCCGGCTTGTAGCAGCGTTCAGAGACCAGCGCGTCGAACACGTCACAAACGCTTGTGAGCTGGGCGGCAAAGCTGATCTGATCGCCCTTGAGTCCATGAGGATAGCCTGTGCCATCGTACCGTTCATGGTGATGCAGCGCCACATCCAGACATTCTTCGGGAATGCCTCGCACCTCCTGCAGGAGCTTGTCGGAATAGATGGAGTGCCGCTTCATGATTTCAACTTCTTCTGGTGTCAGACGTCCGGGCTTGTTGAGTACCTCAAGCGGGATCTTGGCCTTGCCGATGTCGTGAAAAAGTGCGCCTACAGCCATGTCCAGGGTCTGGCTTTCGGGCATTCCGTAGTACTGGCACAGCGCCAGCACATAGGAGCAGACGCTCACCGAATGTTGCAGGGTATAGGTGTCCTTTTCGCGGATCCGGCCCAACAGGGTAAGGGCGTCGCTGTTGCGGTGGATGGAGTCGTACATCCGCTCGGCAATCTCGTAAAAATGCCCGGCTTCAGGAACAGTGCCGTGCATGACATCCTGAAAGGCGCTCTGCACAGCCTGCATGGCTTCCCCGCTCACCTTGAGAGCGCTTTCCCGCTCGATTTTCAAGGGCACAGTGGGACGGCGACGCATCCGCTGATGGGCAGGACCTGCCGGTCCGGTCACGCGGCGTTTCTGCTCATCCTTGCCCAGCTTATCCGGATCCAGGCCCTTGCTGGTGTCAATAGTGACTTCGGTAACGCCCCAGGTCTTCAGGATTTTACTCGTGCTTTCGCGGAGAACAGGACCAGGTTCTATATATATACCGCCCTTGTGGCTGGCCGGGACGTTGAAGTCTTGCACATACACTCCAACCCGCAAATTATCGACGGAAACCTTTTTAATCATAACGCTCGCGTCCAGTAAAAAACCTGTTTTGAAACCGTGTTTGCCTCTGTGGCGAAGCAAGTTCTTCCTGTTCTTTATAACGCATCTTTTCAGCTTGTCCAAGAGGCGGCATACACCGGTCTCTGCCATACGACGCAGGAAGTATGAGGAAAAAGCCTGCGCAAGCCTGTTTCTGTCAGGCTCACCGACTGCTGTTCCATGGAATTTCGTTTCAAAATATTCGTGAAAAAACAGGATGATGTGAGAGGTGAGCATCCTGTGGGGAGGCAGAATTCCGCTGTTTTCGGCCTTTGCTTCCTGTATCGTTCTGCAAAACTTACGCAAACCTGATCAAATCTCTGCAACAGAGTGGGGAATTTTAAGCGGCGAAGCAACCCCACATTCCCCCATCCCCCAGGTCTCACGACCTCTCCACAGGTTGACACGGTGGAACTCACCGCCAAAAACAGGATATTCCAAAAGGAAGCGACACTGTCAAGTTGCACGGTCTTCCCCGAAAACCTCATCATTCTGGATAGATTGGCAGAGATTTGATGAGAATTCATGAAAACAGTTGAAAGCGCTGTTTGGATTTTTTCAGAACGCCGTTCTGCATCAGGAACACCAGCATTTGAATGGACTCCTTACCCTCTTGCCTCATTAGACCTGTTCGGTAAGCGGAAATTGACCGGGGAAGCGCTCTCCCCTTTCTGTCCTTGTGAGCGCATCAGCGCGACTTTTTTCAGCAAAGCAGTAGTCAATCTTTCCCCACAGTCCGAAGAGCCGCGTTTTGAGATGGAATTTTACCGTGCTGGCGCACTGCAAAGTCGTTCCGTTCAGCATGACAAACTTCAAGGGGGCGAGAAGGCGAAAGAAAAACCTGCGGGAACAGTGAGGGAGGAACCCTTGGTCTGCTTGGCAACCCGGAAAAGCGCACAGACAAGCCGGACTCCAAAGAATCCGGCGCTTTGCGTACTCACACAAAGAAGCGGTGCTTGCTCAATGTTGCGGGTTATCTTTGGCGAAATTGTAGGCGGTGATAGCTGAAATCACGTGGCAGCTCCAGCCCAGAATGCCGCCGGTTCCCAGCCAGAGACCAGGCGTGATGATCAACCAGAGTAGGGCGCGCCAGAATGTGCCGTTTTGACATCCTCCCCCGCCTAAAGGCGGGGGATTCCTACCGCATTCAGGAGCAAGACAAGACTCCTGAATCACTTCGGTGGGTTCCTGCTGCTGGCGG
>CAMNHX010000391.1 GCA_946539945.1 uncultured Desulfobulbus sp.
GGTCTTCGATGCCATCGCCGATCCCAAGAAGCACGTCATCGTGCAGACCGCGCCTGCAGTGCGAGCCTCTTTGGGCGAGGAGTTTGACCTGCCTGTGGGCACGCCAGTCACAGGCAAGATGGTGGCCGCGCTCCGGCGTTTGGGTTTTGCCCGGGTCTATGACGTGGACTTTGGCGCAGACCTCACCATCATGGAAGAGGCCACAGAGCTTCTGGGCCGCATCAAGAACGGTGGGGTTCTGCCCATGATCACCTCCTGCTCTCCCGGCTGGATCAACTACATCGAGACCTGGTACGGCGATCTCCTGCCCCACGTGTCCAGCTGCAAGTCGCCGCACCAGATGCAGGGCGCGATCATCAAGAGCTACTACGCCAAGGTGAACGGCATCGATCCCAAGGACATCTTCGTGGTGTCCATCATGCCCTGCATCGCCAAGAAGCACGAGAAGGAGCGGCCCCAGATGCAGCACGAGGGCATCCGGGATGTGGACGCGGTCCTGACCACCCGGGAACTGGGCGATCTCATCAAGCGCTCTGGTCTCATGTTCCACCGCCTGCCGGACGAGGACTATGACCAGGACATCATGGGCGTTTATACCGGCGCAGCCGTCATCTTTGGCGTGACCGGCGGGGTGATGGAGGCTGCCCTGCGCACCGCCTACCACGCGCTGGAGGGCAAGGAGCACGAGGCCATCAAGTTTGAGGCAGTGCGCGGTCTGGAGGGCATCAAGGAGGCCAGCCTGCAGTTGGGCGGCATGACAGTCAACGTGGCAGTGGCAAGCGGCATGGTCAACGCCAGCAAGCTTCTGGACGATATCCGCGAGGGCAAGAGCAAGTACCACTTCATTGAGGTCATGTGCTGTCCGGGCGGCTGCGTGAACGGCGGCGGCCAGTCCTTGGTACGGCACAGCTTCCTGCCCAAGGAGGATATTGACATTCTGGATACCTACCGCTGGAAGCGTGCCTTGGCCCTCTACTCCGAAGACGAGCGCCAGACGCTCCGGCAGTCCCACAACAACCCGCAGATCCAGGCCCTGTACAAAAACTTCCTGGGCGAACCCAACTCGCACCTGGCCCACGAGCTGCTGCACACCACCTATCAGGCCCGTGAGCCGTTCCGCATCCGGGAAAAGGAAACAGCGGCATAGAACGAACAGTCAGTGTTCCAACAACAACGCGGTCGTCGGGATTCCGGCGGCCGCTTTGTACTCCAGGCAAACTTGAGGGCAAGAAACAGTACTTCAGCAAAACACAAGGAGGTCAACATGGACGAGCGTGTGGCTGTCATCGGCATCATCGTCACCAACCGGGATTCTGTGGAAGCCCTGAATGCACTTCTGCACGAATATGCGGATCACATCATCGGGCGCATGGGTATTCCCTACCGACAGCGCAAGATCAACATCATCTCCCTTGCCGTGGACGCGCCCCAGAACGTGATCTCGGCCCTGACCGGGCGCATAGGCAAGCTGGCGGGCGTGCGCGTCAAGACAGCCTACGCAGGAGCGGACAGCGACGCGGCATGAAGCCCGAAACCCGGACCCTGATCGACCGTCTGGCTGAAACGCACAGTCTGCCGCTTTGCGACTACGAGGCGCTGCTTCTCGGCGAGGACGAGGAAGCGCGGGACTACGCGGCGAAACAGGCCCGGACCCTGCGCGAACCGTACTACGGCAGGCGCATCTACGTGCGGGGACTTATCGAGTTCACCAATATCTGCAAGAACGACTGCCTCTACTGCGGGATCCGGCGGAGCAACCGGGCAGCCCAGCGCTACCGCCTGACGCCGGAGGAGATTCTGGCTTGCTGCGCTGAAGGCTACGCTCTGGGCTTTCGCACCTTTGTACTTCAGGGCGGCGAAGATCCTTTTTTTGATGACAAGGCGCTCTGCTCCATCGTGGCCCGCATCCGGGCGGAATTCCAAGACTGCGCGATCACGCTTTCCGTGGGCGAGCGTTCACGGGAAAGTTATCAGGCCCTGTTTGCCGCAGGCGCGAACCGCTACCTGCTTCGTCACGAAACAGCGGATCCACCCCATTACAGCCTGCTGCATCCGCCGGAACTGTCCCTTGCCCATCGCATGAGCTGCCTGAAAGCGCTGAAAGACATCGGCTTTCAGACCGGTTGCGGTTTCATGGTGGGATCGCCGGGCCAGACAACAAAGACACTGGCGGCTGACCTGAAATTCATAGAAACCTTTCGGCCTGCAATGTGCGGCCTTGGCCCCTTTATTCCCCACAGGGACACACCCTTTGGGGACAAGACCGCAGGTACGCTGGAGCAAACACTGTACCTGCTCTCGCTGGTGCGGCTGCTTCACCCGAACCTGCTCTTGCCCGCAACGACCGCCCTGGGCACGATTCACCCGCAGGGCCGGGAACTGGGGATGCTGGCAGGCGCGAATGTACTCATGCCCAACCTCTCGCCCCCGATGGCCCGGAAGAACTATACACTTTACAACAACAAATTGAACAGCGGCGACGAGGTAGCCCAAAACCTGGCTGACCTCGCCGAACGGATGGCAGCAATCGGTCATGAAATTGTCATTGACCGGGGGGATGCGAGAGAGGATGAAGCGCCTTCTCCTGCCATTTTTGAAAGCAGGGAACATTGAAAAATTCCAGATTTCCACTGTTCCATTTAG
>CAMNHX010000392.1 GCA_946539945.1 uncultured Desulfobulbus sp.
CGTTTCCGTTTTCACTTTTTAGACTTTTACCGTGCTATCGCACTGAAAAGTCATGTTGAGCGAAGCGGTGAAAGGAGTAAAAAGACAAAGCGGAATTGCTCTAAAAGTAGAGCTTCTTTTGTACAAACTCCGGCAAAAGCCCGACAATCCCCTGCAGATCCAGATACTCCTGCGCGTGCGCGGCCAGCGCCTCAAAGGCGGCTTCCTTCCGGGTTGCACCGTATTCCGCTGGCACGCTCACCCGGGACAGGCCCACTGCATCCAGCCATTTCCGGGTAATGGCGGCGCTGTCAAAAAGACCGTGCATATAGGTTCCCCAGACCCTGCCGTCCGCGCTGATGCACCCGTCAAAGCCACTGGCAGACTGACCGTTACGACTCCAGACCTCCAACCAAGAACGGCCTGGACCTACCGCAGTCGCGCCCATGTGGATTTCATAGCCCGCGCCTTCAGCCCCTGCCCAGGAGAAACGGGTCAGGGTGGTGATCTTCGGACTTTGCAGAACCGTGTTGAGCGGTAAAAAACCCAGTCCTCTGCTCACTCCAGCCTTGCCTTCAAACCCTTGCGGATCCAGCACGGTTTCACCCAGCATCTGGTAACCACCGCAGATGCCCAGAATATATCCGCCCTTGGCGCGATACGCTTCCAGCCGCTCTGTCCAGCCGCTTTCCTTCAGCCAGTCCAGATCACCCCGGGTGTTCTTGCTGCCCGGCAGAATCACTGTCGCGCAGCCGGTGAGGTCCTGCGCCTCGCGCACATAGCAGAGGCGGCAGGTGTCAATCCGCTCTTGGAATAGTCTGTTCCTGTTCAGGCAGGACACAATGTAGGGCAGGATATGCCTTGGGTGTTTTGGCGTAGGCCAGCATGGTTACCGGGATGTCCTCCATTGCACGTCCAATGAAATAGGCCGCACTTGCAGCCAAGCGAGTGTCGCCGTTACAGACCAGAGCGGCCAAATCCTGCTTTAACGAGACCATGTTTGGAGCTTTTTCCGCCATGATTTGTCCACAGTAATGGAAGACCACGACCAAGAAAGAAATGGTAATACTTGCTGAATATTTGTCTGCAACAGCTTTGTCAAGTGCATCTGTGAGTACAGAAAAGTCAGGGTCACCCAGAATAGGTCGAGTCAGGTCATATTCTTGTTTTGTCTTTCTGATGACAGCATTCAGAGGTTCTTTGTCCACAGGGAGTTGTCCAAGGAGTAGGTCCAGTAGAGAAAAAGCAGCAGCCCACGCATAAGCGCGGGTTCCGCGAATTGTGTATGCACTGTCTTTTTTCTCGCTAGGCGTCTCTTCTTCAAGACGCAGATAGGGAAGAACAGATTCGGGGATTGTATCCAGATGCGGGACATCATAGTCTAGTGTTTCGACAAACAGTTCGCCACGCCAGTTAGCCCTGATTTCCCGCTGCTCCTCACACCATGCTTCCCAGAGTTTTTGAAAAATTGGCTGCCCAAGTTTGACGTGTGCCCGACTTGCATCCCCTTGAAGAGAACGAGCGCCAAGTTCAGAGAGTGGATAAAATTGCTGAACAGCATCAATAGGAATCCATTCTTCAACTCGTTCTTTAACTGGTACTGATTTAACAAACTTTTTGTTTTTTCTATGAAATGGGATAGAGGCAAGGATATAACCTCCAGCATCAAACCACGTTTCATCTGGAGAGTTTGACATAAGTTTAGAGAATCCTTGATAGTCTTCTGTTCCTTTAAGAGTATATATTCTCTTACTGTGGAAGCGTATATGTCCTGAAGCAACCCAGTTGAGCCATTCCTGCCGTAATAAGGCAAAAATATGATATGTTGTCTTATTTGACATTAGAAAAAGTCCTCCTCACCTTTGTTTGAATCTGGATCTGGTAACGATTCGTCAGATATGTCTATTCTTGTAACACAGTCATCTGGTATATTCTCAAGATATGAATGTATCTTGTTACTGGTATATGAAATAAATAATCCTTCTCTACCTCTAGTTACAGCAACAAAAAGTAGCCTTCTTCCTAATGCATCGTCTCCAGACCATATTTCTTCACCATAGTTCATATTTGGTATAAAGACATTCAGAAAATCAAGACCTTTTGAACTATGAAATGTCATCAAATACACAAGCGGCTTGTGATCGCTTGCTTCTAATGAACCGTAGGAACTCCCAATAAACATGAGAGGTATATTTACATTGCTAAAATGTTCGTTGAAATTTCCATAGCTCAATTTACCCTTGAAATATCTTGGTCTTGATGGCATATCGCATCCTTGATGGACAGCAACTATACATGCAAAGTCATAAATATCCTTATGATTGGTAAAAAGAATAACGCTTGGCTCTCCTGGTTTGGCTCTACCCAAAGCCTGTTGCCAAATCCATAGAGACTCTGTGGTCTTGTTTGGAGCATGAACCACTGTAACTGAAGCATTGGGATTTGCCTTTGCTCGCTGTCCTACAACTAGACGCGCCTCTGGTTGAATAGCCAGCGCAACCCGGCATATCCGTGCTGTCATCCGGTACACCTCAATAAAATCACGCTCCTTGGGATGCAGAGTTTGAATAATCTCATCTCTATCAATACGATTCGGGTAGATTTGTTGATCTGTATCTCCGGCAACATAAACACGAGTTGCGAGATTTTGTATT
>CAMNHX010000393.1 GCA_946539945.1 uncultured Desulfobulbus sp.
GCCGGATGCGGCCCTGTCCCTGTTGGTAGTAGGGCGGATTGCACAGGACCAGATCACAGCATTCCGGGGTCAGACAGCGCCTGATCTCGCGCACGTCAGCTTCCAGTACCTGCACACGGTCGGCAAAGCCATTGGCCTCGAGATTTTCCCGGGCCAGTGCAACCAGTTCTGGCTGCATTTCAAGCCCAATCACCCGGCAGTCCGGGGTGCGATACGCGGCAATCAACCCGACCACGCCACAGCCGCAGCCCAGGTCCAGAATCTGCCAGCCAGGTTTGGGACGCACAAAATGGGCCAGCAGCACGGCATCCACAGAGAAGCGGTAGCCGTGCCGGGGCTGCTTCAGACGCAGGTGTCCGCCAAAGAGCGTGTCTGTGGTCCAGTCTTCTGCAGGGGTATGAGCGGGGGATTCCGTGATCTTCATGGGGAGCGCGTCCAGGCGCGGACAGGAAAGTTCTCGACAGTTTTCAGCCAATATGTTTACCATTGCCCCCTAGCGGGCGCAAGCCCGGCAACACAAACCAGGCAAAGCAGAATACCTATGGACATCTTTATCGAAACCCACTTTTCCGGGGCGCACCACCTCCGGGCCTATCCCGGAGACTGCGAGCGTCCCCACGGTCATAACTGGAAAGTCAAGGTGACAGTCCGGGCGCTGGAGCTTAACGAGCTTGGCATGGGCATTGACTTCAAGGAGTTGAAGGCGCACGTCAAGGCTGTGCTGGACGGACTTGATCACACGGATTTGAACCAGCATCCTGCCTTTCAGGCGGTCAATCCTTCCTCTGAAAACATCGCGATCCACATTTTCCACGCCCTGCAGCCCCAGCTCTTTGACGAGCGCTATGTGCTGCACTCTGTGGAAGTCCGGGAAACAGACAGCAGCGGCGTCATTTACTACGGTGAGCGATAAACTCTCTAACTCGAGTCTCTCGGTCTGCGAGCGTTTTTACTCCATTCAGGGCGAATCCACTTGGGCGGGTTTGCCCTGCCTGTTCATCCGGCTTGCTGGCTGCAACCTGCGTTGCCGCTGGTGTGATTCCACCTACAGCTTTGAGAAGGGCGAGACCTGTTGCGTGGCAGAGTTGGTCTCCTGGGCCTTGTCCCAGCCCTGTCCCCTGGTGGAACTGACCGGCGGCGAACCTTTGGCGCAGGCAGGCGCGTATCCCCTGATGGATCAACTGTTGGCAGGCGGCAAGACGGTTCTGCTGGAGACCAACGGCAGTGTGGATCTGATCCGTGTGCCGCTGGCAGTCTGCGCCATTGTGGATGTGAAATGCCCTGGGTCTGGTATGCTTGACAGTTTCTGCCGCGACAATCTGGAGCGGTTGGCCAGTCGCCGGGCCTTGGGCTGTCGGGATGAGGTCAAGTTTGTGCTGGCAGACGAGGCGGATTTTTTCTGGGCCTTGGACTTTGTGCGGAAGCACCGCCTGCACGAGCTGGCGTCCGTGCTGTTTTCGCCGGTGCGACCCGGACTGGACCCGGAGCGTCTGGCTGCCCTGATGCTGGCGCAAAACGCTCCGGCACGGCTGCAGTTGCAACTGCATACCCTTGTTTGGCCGGAAAAACGGCGGGGTGTGTGACCGGGAACCGTGGGCTTGAACAGGCGCTTCAGCCCAGGCCGATGGTGAACAGTTCCGCCTCATCCGTGTCCGGGAAAGCGCCAAAGGCGATGATTTCCGGGCAGGCCCCGACCCGCACGTAATAGGAATCCGCAGGCGTCAGTTCGTTCTTGACACCCCGGCCCTCGCAGGCCAAGCCCCGCAGTTCCAGCTTCATGCCCTCAACCGGATAGTGCAGGGTGCTGCGTTCCGGGATGCTGCCCGCCTTGCCCACGCCGTGGGCATTGGGCAGGGCCTTTTCCCGCTTGGCGCTGCCGCAGGCAAAAAAGGCTCCAGCCCAGGGATCACGGGCTGGACCGATTTCAAACCAGAGTCCCAGTTCGTTCAGGGGGAGCGGCTTCAGGCGATAGTCCGGCGCAAGCAGCTTCATGGTGTTCGCCTGCACTGCGGTTTTCACGCCAAGCCCTGCCTTCACAATGTCCGCGCCTTTCAGGGGATCAGGCAGGCTGGCCACCTCCAGGGGGCCAGCCGGAGAGATCAGGATGGGAAAGCCGTTGCCGTATTCAGCCTGCACGGCAAGCGCTGTCAAGGCCAATCCCACACGCAAGTCTGTTCCTGAAAAATCCTGACCTGCAATCACCCAGGCAGATGCTGCGGCCAGTTCTTTGGCTGCCTGCCCCCAGGCCATCCTGTCCAGATCCGCATTCCAGAAGTGGGCTTGCACATCCAGCCCGGCCTTGGCCAGTTCCTGACCAAGCTGACGGGCCAAGCCCTCGTTTTCTTCCAGGAGGCTCAACAGTACGCGCTTTTTCATCATTCCACCCTTGCGAAAAATTCATCGTTTTTCTTGTCCTGTTTGTGGCAGGCTTGCCCACGCTGACCTGAATGCCGGTCAAAACCTTGCAAGCCTTGGTTTCCTTTTCAGGCAATCAAGGGGCGCTGTAAACCGCCCCAATGTGGCAAGAGTCTCTGGCTCTTGACCATAGAGCGGTTCCGTCTTGTCTTTTTATTGTCATTCTGAAGCGCGAAGCGCTGAAGAATCTCATGGAGAATACCGGGAAGGCG
>CAMNHX010000394.1 GCA_946539945.1 uncultured Desulfobulbus sp.
TTTCAGTGCGAAGCACGGTAAAAGTCTTTCAGTGCGAAGCACGGTAAAAATCCATCTCCTGCCTCCTTCCCGGTATTCTCCATGATCTTCAGCGCTTCGCGCTTCAGAATGACTGTCCAGCGAAGCGGGAAAATCGTAAAAAGACAAAACAGAAACGCCCTATTCCGAAGCGGAAGCGAAGCAAGCGTCTTTGGTCTGTGTGCAGTACGGTTTTGCGGAAAATGCCGATGAAGTCGGTACATTGAATTTGGCAAAAGCCCCTCGTTCCGCCTCTCTTCTGGACACCAAGAGCAGGGGTGGATATACTCCCCTGTCTGCTCTCTGCCCAGACAGGTCTCTGGTCCGCACACGGTCCCGCAGAGTGGCAGAAACCGTATGCAGCGAAAGACAGACAGCCCTCGTCCCGGCGAATCAGGGACAGAGGGGCGGCAAAAATGGTCTGGCCCTTTGCCATACCTTGAGCGAAACGGTAAAGTACGCACAACAAACCAACCGGTTTTTTTGATCCTTTTACTGATTGAGGGGACAATGGAGAACGAAGCCATCCGGGTACTCATTGTCGATGACGAAGATGATTTCCGGGATACCATCGTCAAGAGGCTGAAAGTGCGCAAGCTGCAGGCCACGGGCGTGTCCAGCGGCGCGGCTGCGCTGGCCCTGCTGAAGGAACAGGAATTTGACGTCATGGTTCTGGACGTGAAAATGCCGGACATGAACGGCGTGGATACGCTCAAGGCAGCCAAGCAGATCGCGCCAGAGGTGGAAGTCATCATGCTCACTGGCCATGCGTCCATGGAGTTCGGCATGAAGGGAATGCAGCTGGGTGCCTTTGACTACATCATGAAGCCAGCGCCCATCAATGAACTGCTGGATACCATCAACCAGGCGTACCACAAGAAAAAAGGACTGGCCTGAAACCTGGCAGGCAACGACAAACAGAAGGGAGGTGTGCGTATGCGAGTCTGGGACATGAGCCTGCTGCAAGACGACCTGCCCACGGTAAAGCCGCGTGTGGAACCCTATGACTACGTCTATGCCGAAGAAGACCGCAAGCAGATAGCCCAGCGCTTCAAGAAACTGCAAGGCAGTCTGACCCTTGGCCTGATTCTGGCCTTTCTCGTACCCAACGCCCTGCTGGCTGTCTTTTTTCACGGCCAGTTCACTGCCACGCTGAACCATGCAGCGGTTCTGGGCCTGAAATCCCTTGCCACCAACCAGAAAAACGCCCTGGATCTCTATCTGAAGGCGCGTTGCGGCAATCTGGACAATACCCTGGACTCCCCGGACTTTTCCTTTCCACCCTCACAGGAAAGCCTGGACACCAGCCTGAAGCGGCTGCAAGGTCTGCATGAGGGCTATGTGGGGCTGGGGCTTCTGGATGCGGACGGCAAGCTGCTCGCTCATTCCAGCGCAGGCGCGGGCAGCCCTGTGCCTGCCTGCCTGCAAGGGATGCAGACAGGCAAGTCTGACCGTATGGTCTGCGACCGTCACCCGGAAGACGGCAGTCAGCGCTTCACTGTGGCAGTACGCCGCACTCTTCAGGGACAAGAACTTGTACTCTTTGCCAGCCTTGATCCTGATCGCGTCGTGCCCTTGCTCAACTCCACCGGGCGTGGCGACAGCGTGGATTCCGCGCTGGTGAATGCCCGTGGCCAGTATCAGGTCTTTGATCCGGGCGTGTTTTCCTCCTCTCCAACCAGCACTGCTCCGCCTCCGCCGGGCAAGGGGGTGGACGTGCAGACCCTGGACCTGGACGGCGAGCCAGCGCTGGTTGCCACGGTCTGGCTGGAGACCGCGCCCTGGGCCTTGCAGGTCATCCAGCCCCTGCTCGAAACCCGGACCGAGGTCAAACGCGCCCGTCGCGCCCTGTACGTTTCAGGCGCTCTGACCCTTGTCCTCTGCGGCCTGCTCTTTTTGACGGTCCGCAAGCTGATGAAGGACTCCCGCCGCATGGCTGAAAAGGGCAGTCGCTTGCAGGAGATGCTGGCCCATGCCTCAAAAATGGCGTCCATCGGCGAACTGGCCGCAGGTGTGGCCCATGAGATCAATAACCCTTTAGCCATTATCATGGCGGAAAGCGGGGTTATCCGCGATATGTTCAACCCGGAATTTGAGCTTGATCACAGCCGGGAAGCCCTGGAAGCTGAACTGGACGTAATCGACAAGGCCGCAGACCGCGCCAAGGGCATTACCAAGAAGCTGCAGGAGATGGGCAGGGCACGGGTCCCGCAGTCTGAACCCTGTGACATCAACCAGCAGGTCCAGGTCACCCTGGACCGCCTGAAAAAGGTAGAGCTGAAAGGCCGCAAAAACCTCGAGATCCAGCTCAACCTGGCCCCGGACCTGCCCCAGGTTCTGGCAGATGCCGAACCGCTCCGACAGGTCTTTGGCAACCTGATCCTGAACGCTGCTGACGCCATTGGCAATGAACGCGGGACCATTGCCGTCACCACCGGCATGGACACGGACAGCAAGAAGCTGGTCATCACCATAAAAGACAGCGGCAAGGGCATTCCGCCGGAAAATCTGGAGCGCATCTTCCACCCCTTCTTCACCACCAAGGGAGGAGCCTACGGCACTGGGCTGGGACTGTCCATTGCAGCCAGTATTGTCAAATATCTGGG
>CAMNHX010000395.1 GCA_946539945.1 uncultured Desulfobulbus sp.
AGCCTTCAGCGCTTCGCACTTCAGGCTGTCCAGCGAAGCGGGAAATGTAGACTTTTCAGCGAAGCGGTAAAAGGAGTAAAAAGACAAAGCGGAAACGCTATAGCGCCTGTGTTTTGACGTAAAAACGCATTTCTCAACAGGCAGTCACAGTTTTTACAAAATGGCCTTGAGCAACATCCACGCTTCGTATGTCCTACAGAAGCTTCCCTCTCCGCATTCCACGCTGCTTTTGCCTACTCCCGGAAAAACAGAAGGACAAGAGACCGGCCCCTATGGTATGGATTGAGGGGAGACAGCAAAGACAACAGGCGCGGCTTTGGCGCAATCTGCCAAGGCTGCCCCGCACAGAAGGATCAGGAATGTTCGCACTCGGGACCATCCAGGAACTGGACGACTTTTTCAAAACCACGCAGGAGAGAAAGGCGCAACTCGCCTTTTGTTGCCGCCTCAACGGTTACAACGGGCGCGTGGCTGCCTTTCTCGCCCGCTACGAGGCCGAAGCCCAGGCCAGGGGACGGGTTGTCACAGGCAGCATCCCCAACCCAAACCCCGGGCATCTGGCCAGCTATACCGAGATGATGGGTACAGCCTTCCAGGCACAGGAGAGCTTTATTGCAAACAGTCTCGCCAAATGGTTGCCCCGTCTGGAGGAGGGGCAACGCCGCAACCTAGCCGCAGCACTGCATCAGGCACTGGAAGAGCAGGCACGGGCAGGCAAGAGTGAACCCATCCTGAAAAACCTGTACACCAAGCTCATGTGCTGGCTGTACTACGATTTCGCACGGATGCTGCACCTTCTGGGCAAGGACAGGCTGCCCAAGGTGCTCTACGAAGGCACGCCCGGCATCCACGAACTGCTGCTGCTGCACCATCTGGCGCGGGTAGGCTGTGACGTGCTGCTGGTCCAGCCAGAGGGCGACGCAGCCTACCTGAAGCAGGATCCCCAGTCGCAAAAGTCCCAAGCCTACACTGCCCCGGATTTGGAACCTTTTCCTGCCGGTTTCAGCCTGCAGATGATCCGGGAAGAACGGCAGAAAACCGAAACCCTGCACAGCCTCTCTGGCCCAGCGCCGGATGTGCGGGTCAGCGTCAATCCCCAGCCCTCAAGCCGCTGGCTGGAAGCGGTGAAGAGCGCACCTTCCGGGCGCGGTCCGGAGACGGATCAGACCCTGTACACCTGCTTTGTCCGCATCCGGGGCGTGGAGGACAGGGCCAGCTATGTGGGTGAGCTGTACCAGCTGCCCCTGGCCCTGGAAGCTGCAGACCGCAAGACGCTCATTCTGGAAGGCCCGCCGCCGCCCCCGGACAACGCAGAGATCAACGCCATCCACCGGGGCCAGAACCGGGAGACCGAGGGCATCATCCGGGATATGCTGGCCAATCTGGATGGTCTGGGGGATGCGCAGGTTCAGGCTCTCCTGCGCCACGCCCTGGTTAACCTTTTGCTGGAACAGGCCGAAGAACCCGGCATGACACCCCAGCGCCTGGCCAGCCGGGCTGTGTCCGCACTCTGTCGTCTCAAGCGCTACGGAAAGGCCCTCTTTGAAGGCCGCAAGCCGGGGGCGATTGCCTGCTGCATTCTTCTGGGGGCCTGTGCGAGCAAGGCAGATGCGCTCTTTTTGCGCCTTTTGGCCCGACTGCCGGTGGATCTGCTGATCCTGCAGCCCACACCGGCGGAAAACGACCCCCTGCAAGACCCGCTGCTCAAGGACCTGTGCTTTCCCGAAACCTTGGCCTTGGACCGCTATCCCAGGGAGAGCGCCGAGTTGGCTATGGGAACCGCTGCCTATCAGGCGGAGCGGGATTTGGACAGCCTGATGTATGCGGACGGCAGCCTCTTCCGCAACCGGCAGTGCGAGCGGGCCGTAGCCCTCACCCTCAAGACTACTTACGAGGAAATCGCCCTGCTTTGGGAACAGGAGGCCAAGTACAGACCCAACTTTGCCGCAGTTGGCGACACCGCGCATATTCCCGTACTCTACGCCAAGGTGAGTGGGGTCAGGAATGCTGATGTTTCCGCCTACTGGGAGGCCCTGCGTCACCTGCTGACCCCGGAAACCCTGCTCATCACGAAAACACCCTTCTGTCCCCAGGTACAGCCCTGCCCGGCAGATTTTCTCCAGGGGCGGAAACTGCGGCGGGAGCGGATCAGGGCGCATTCCAGCTATGGCTACGGGGTCTTGCGGGAAGAGGTACAAGAGCACATTCTGGAGAAGATCCAGGCCCTGCTGGATCAGGAACTGATCCGGGACCTCTGGCAGCAGGACCGGGAGCGCGTGGTTCTGAACTCGCTCCTGCAACTGGACAGGCAGGTGACGCGCCTGCTCCAGAGTTTTGACTTCACTAAAAAAACGCCCAAGGCTGTATATGTCAACACGGGTGAGACCGCTCTTTCCCTGGAGGATACGGCGCTCTTCGCCTTTCTGAATCTGGCAGGCTTTGACGTGCTCTTTTTCGTGCCCACGGGTTATCGCTGTGTGGAACAGCACTTTGCCAAGCCGGGTTTTGAGGAACACCAGATCGGCGACTATCTCTACGATTTGCCGATTCCCAACTTCCGCCGACCGCAGTCTGCAACAGGCAAGGGGCGGTCCTGGCGGGACTTCTTCAAATTCTGAC
>CAMNHX010000396.1 GCA_946539945.1 uncultured Desulfobulbus sp.
ATAGTACTTGCCACCCTCAATGAGCGGCCGCATGAGCGCGGTCTTGTCCACATACACGTAACCGCCCTTGATGATCTCGCCAAAATCCTGCACACCAATGGGGTATTTCGTCGGGTCTTGCATGAAAAACGTCTCCTTGGTCGATATTTGAACGGATGGTCGCCCCCCCCCAACCCCGGCGATTCACGCCTCGGCGACGAGCCACTCGTCCATCTGTTTTTTCTCGCCGCTGAAGTTCACGCCGAGCTTGAACAGCTTGCGTTTGTCGGCCGCGTGGGGCGCGGCATAGCCCTTGTCCTCAATCTGCCGCAAGGCCGCCTCGGCCGATTGATCAACCTTCAGTTCCAGCACATAGATATATTTGTCGGTCTTGATCACCACGTCGGAACGTCCAGCCGCCGTCGGATGTTCCACCTCGCAGTAAAAGCCCAGCAAACGGAAGATGATGAAGAGCAGGTTGCGGAAGTACCGTTCCCCGGCCTCGCTCTTCTCAAAGGGCGTGTCCGCCAGCAGGGCCTGCAACTCCAGCATGAAATGCTCTGGCTCGCCCGCGTGGACGTGGTCCACCATGGAGTTGAGCAGGGCGTCGCTGTCATCCTCCCTCTTGTGTGCATAATACGGCAGCAAAACCTGCAAAAAGCTGCGTTCCACCTCCTCGTTGGGAAAGCGCAGGAAATAATTGCCCCTGTCGTCGCGACGGTCGAGCGTCAAATAGCCACTCTGGTAGAGGATGGGCAGGGGATTGCTCTTCAGGGTGTCCAGGGTGTTGAAGCGGACTTCCGCAATGGAACGGGTCGTCAGATTGCCCAGATCGTACTTTTCGCGGGCCAGCATTTCCGCAAGAAAGGTCGGCGTACCGGTGGCGAACCAGTAGTCCTTGAACTTCTTTTCATCCAGCGCACTAAGCAGGCTGAAAGGGTTGTAAACGTTTTCAGCGCTTTCCTCGAAGCGATAGCCGTCGTAGCGGCGTTTGAGCCGTTCCCTGGCCTCGGCGACGGAAATTTTGCAGCGTTGCGCCAGGGTCTCGATGCCTGCCGTCAGGTAGGTATCCAGCTCCTGCTCCGTTATGCCGCATATTGTGGCGTATTCCGCGAACATGGAAATATCTTTCAGATTGTTCAGTCCGCTGAACACGCTGAGCTTGCTGAAGCGGGTCACGCCGGTGAGCATGGCGAATCTGATGTACTTGTCGCAGGTTTTCAGATTGCCGTACACGGCCTGCAAGGTTGCACGATAGTCTTCACGCAGCGGCTCCTTGTCCAATGACTGCAACAGCGGCTTGTCGTATTCGTCTATCAGAATGACCACCCGTCCTTTTTGTTCGCACGCACGCCGGATGACGCCGTAAAAACGGTCATCCACGTCCTTTTCTGCGGGATTGCTGCCGTACAGCCGTTCCCATTCGGAAAGATGCAGGTTGAGGCGGTTCAGCAGATGGTCATGGCGGCTGTATTCCTTGTTGCTCAAGTCCAGATACAGGACCGGATGCTTCTGCCATTTTTTGGTTTGTTCGGCAATGGCCAGACCCTTGAACAGCTTCCCTTTGCCTTCAAAGTAGGCTGACAAGGTGGAAAGCAGCAGCGACTTGCCGAAGCGGCGGGGACGACTCAAAAAGTAGTACTTGCCCTGATTGACGAGTCGCAGCAGGAACGCGGTCTTGTCCACATACACATAGCCGCCTTTGATGATTTCGCCGAAATCCTGAATGCCGATGGGGTATTTTGTCTGGTCTTGCATGGTTCGCCTCCTCGGTTTTGGGAAAGACGGACAGAAAACGCACCTGTTCACGCAGGCGTTGCGACAAGCAACTATGCCGGATATTCGCCGCAGTGTAAAGGAGGAGGCGGGCCGGGGAGGCTTGCGCCGCCCCGCCTTGTTCGGGTCTTGGCGTCGCCTGTCGCGGTGAACGGGACAGGACAAGCTGAAAAACCAAGGCACTTGACAGGGACGGCCTTTTCGGCCACTGTGCGCGGACAATTTCCCGGACGTTTCCCCCGTCGCGGGTGCTGTCCTTTCACCCTCACAGGGAATCATGATGAAGGGGGCGGGAAAGTCGATTCTTGGAGAATAAGGCGAAATAATTCATCGAGAAAAGACTGTCAACGCCATCAAATACTGGCATTCACGAATACCATCAATTTTCTTGCCATGAAATTTTTGTATAATCAGGCAAATATATTCCACGGCGTCCCGGCCATGCCCAGACCGGGCGGGTCCCGGCGTTTGTCTTGTTCTCCGCGAAGCGAGCGTGCTGTTCAGACGTTTTGCGTCAGCAAGAATCCTTGCAAGGGAGCCAAGAGGTGAGAGGATGTCCCCAGCGGAAGCCACGAAAAAACTGTTGGAAAGGGTGCGATCAGCAAGTCTGGAAGAGGTTCAAGCCCTGCTGGACGCTGGCGCGGACTTGAGCGCCAAAGACAAGGACGGCTGGACCGCGCTGATGTGGGCGGCGAGGGATCAGAAGAATCCCGCCGTGGTTCAAGCCCTGCTTGCCGCTGGCGCGGACTTGAGCACCAAAGACAAGGACGGCGAGACCGCGCTGATGTGCGCGGCGAGGTATAACGGGAATCCCGCCGTGGTTCAAGCCCTGCTTGCCGCTGGCGCGGACTTGAGCGCCAAA
>CAMNHX010000397.1 GCA_946539945.1 uncultured Desulfobulbus sp.
AGGTCCACCGTCACGGCAAAAGAAGTCCACTGTCACGGAGAAGAAGTCCAGTTTGTATGAAAACCTCTTAAAATCTTGGTAGCACGTGAAAACGTGACTTTTACCAAGGAGGATACCGTAAATGGTAAACTACCGAGAGATATTGAGGTTGGCCAGTGTACCGGAGAACGGGCAACGGCGCATTGCTGCCGCCGTACACAGTTCCAGGGATACTGTCCGTTCTGTGCTTGTGGCGGCGCAGGAAGCTGGAGTGAAGTGGCCGCTGGATGATGACGTAACAAACGCTATGTTACGCAACATCTTGTTCCCTTCAAAGCCAGCTGCTGCATTGCTTCACGTTGAGCCGGATTTTCAGTACATCCATAGGGAGCTGGCAAAACCCGGCGTAAACCTGACGCTGCTCTGGACGGAGTACTGTAATCGCTGTGAGCAGGACAAGACCACACCATACATGTACACACAGTTCTGCGAGAGATATCGTCACTGGGCTCGCATCACCAAGGCGACCATGCGGATTCAGCACAAACCCGGTGATGTTATGCAGGTGGATTGGGCTGGGAACACGTTGGAGATTCACGACCCTACAACTGGTGATGTAGACAAGGGATATCTCTTTGTCGCAGTACTACCTTGCAGTTGCTACGCTTATGTTGAGGTCTGTGGCGACATGCGGCAGGAAACGTGGTTGCTCTGCCACGTTCACGCCTACAATTATTTCGGTGGCGTAACCCGCCTTTTGGTTCCGGATAATTTGAAAACTGGCGTGAAGAGCAACACGCGCTATGAGACAATCCTGAACCGCAGCTACCAGGAGATGGCAGAGCACTACGATACAGCCATTGTACCGGCGCGCGTGCGTCATCCAAAGGACAAGGCATTGGCTGAGGGGACGGTTAAGTTTGCCTCAACCTGGATTTTGGCTGCATTGAGGGACCGGAAGTTCTTCTCCGTCCATGAAGCGCAGAAGGCAGCGGCAGAAAAGCTGGAAGAGTTGAACGACCGCCCCTTCAAGAAGCGTGAAGGAAGCCGCAGGACGGCTTATCTCTCGGAGGAGAAGGAGTTCATGCGCCCCCTTCCCAAAACACCCTACGAACCCGCGATTTGGACCGGGGAGCTGCATGTAGGCTGCGATTACCTTGTCTCTGACGGAGTGAACAAGTATTCCGTGCCCTTTGATCTCATCGGCGAAAAGGTTGTCCTGCGTTTGACACGTAATACTGTTGATGTGTTTTATCGCGGCGACCGGGTTGCCATACACATGAGGGAGCGAAGCCCGCAGCGCGAGCCCATCGTAAAGCCGGAACATATGCCGAAGGAGCACAGAAAGTACTTGGCTTACAACACTGACGATTTCTCGGAGTGGGGCTCGTCGGTTGGCAAGAATACGTCAGCCGTCGTCCAGTATTTTCTGACTAGCAGTAAAGAGCCGGAGCAGGGCTTTAAAGCTTGCGCTAGTGTGAGAAAACTGGAAGAGCGTTATGGCGCAAAGCGTCTTGAAAATGCCTGCGCCCGCCTGCTGGCATTCAGTTCCTCTCCGTCTGTTCGAGTGTTGAACACGATCTTGAAGAATGGGCAGGATAAGCTCCCTCAGCCTGAGAAAGCTCAGAGTAAGAAAGAGCCCGCCACGCACATACAGCATGGCTTTACTCGCGGCGCTGAGTACTTCCGCAAGGGGGGCGCATCCAGATGACGCCCCAGCTTACGATTGATACTCTGAGGGCGATGCGTTTCAGCGGTATGGCTGCTGAATTTCAGCTCCAGTTGGATGATCCTGCATCTTACGGCCAGCTCGGATTTGAAGAGCGCTTCTCCATGTTGGTGACTGCTGAATTTGCCAAAAGGCAGCAGAATAAGCTTGAGCGTCTGCTTCATCAAGCTCGCTTTCCTGCGCCCAGGGCGACCATTGAGGAAATCGAGTATTTTGAGGATCGGAACTTGGACAAGGGACAGATTCAGCGTCTGGCCACCTGTCAGTACATCAACGAAGGTCATCATCTCATTCTCAAAGGCGCCTCTGGAAGCGGAAAAACCTTTCTGGCTTGTGCCCTTGGCAACGCCGCTTGTCGCAAGTTCAAAACAGTGCGCTATATCCGTTTGCCTGAGTTGTTGGAAGAATTGAACCTAGCGAAGGCTGCCGGAGAGTTCAAGAAAACGCTGAAAGGCTACAAGAAAGTGGAGCTTCTCATCTTGGACGAGTGGCTGCTCCAGCGTCTGGCTTCGCAGGAAGCCTACAACCTGTTGGAACTCATAGAGTTCCGGGCTGAACACGGATCGACAATCTTCTGCACTCAGTACGACCCTGATGAGTGGTATGAACGGCTCAATCCCTCCTCCGAGGATCAGGGCCCCATCTCCGAGGCGATCATGGACCGTATCATCCATAATGCCCACGATCTTTTCATTGATGGGAAGATATCCATGCGTGAGCGTCACGGTCTCAAAAGCATGAATGCTAGCGATTCTTGAGCGTGACGATTTTCATTCCATGCGCCTGCAGCCTGTGTTGCGGGCGCTGGATATACTTCATCATCATGGGGGAAATTGCAAACTGGACTTCTTCTCCGTGACAGTGGACTTCTTTTGCCGTGACGGTGGACCT
>CAMNHX010000398.1 GCA_946539945.1 uncultured Desulfobulbus sp.
CTCCCCCCTATTTTATGACTTGCCCCCTGTTTGGGTTTGGGGTAGGTATAGAAAACTTTTTTCAACATTCATCCAGGTTTTCAGACGTGAGCATCTTTCTCTCCCGGCAACGCGGCTCGGCCCTCCGCGAAAATATTCAGGTGCTGTGCATTGCGCTTTTGGTGGCCCTCTTCATCCGTACCTTTGTCGTGCAGGCCTTCAAAATCCCCAGTGGCTCCATGCAGCCTACCCTGCAAATTGGCGACTATATTTTCGTCAACAAGTTTGTGTATGGCATCAAAATCCCCTTTACGCGAAAGACGCTCATTCCGATTGGCCAGCCTCGGGTCAACGATATTATCGTCTTTCAGTTTCCACCCAATCCAAAACTTGACTACATCAAGCGCGTGATCGCCATCTCGGGAGATGTGGTGGAAATCCGGGACAAACAGGTTTTTGTCAACAAAAAGCCCTTTGTTGATCCCTACGCCCATTTTGAGGACCCGGTTATCCGCCCAGCCAACCTGGATCATCGGGACAATTTTGGGCCAATCACAGTGCCTGCCAACTCGCTTTTTGTGATGGGTGACAACCGGGACAACTCCCAGGATAGCCGTTTCTGGGGCTTTGTCAGAAACGGTGATGTGCGCGGCAAGGCATGGCGGGTGTACTGGTCCTGGGATATGGAGCAGCCACTGCTTTCGCTGGCTCGTCTGACTTCTATCCGCTGGGCGCGTTTCGGGCGGGCCGTGCATAACGACCCGCCTCCTCCCCAGCCTCGCCCCGTTCCTTCGCCGCCTCCGGTCACAGCGACGCCTGAACCGACACCAGCGCCTGATTCCGGTACTGATGTGGCATCCGGGGAGACTGCAACATTGCCGGAACCTGATTCTGCTGAAAAAACTGCCACTCCCGACACACTTGCGCCCGCATCCAAAACACCGGCGGCATCTTCGGAACCGGAAAGAGAAGGAAAAAAGCGTACCCGTCCGAACTGAAAGGGAGCGGTTCTTGAGGGGAGACCGGGACTTTTTGCACCCGGTGCAGCAGCAGTGCGCAAACCTGCTTGCGGGTTGTATCGGAGCGCCTTTTTCCCTGTCCTGCCGGGAAGGAAGAAAAGGCGCGGAGAAGAGGGATTTTTATGGAACTGCTCTGCCTGGTTTCCTGCCGCCATGCGCCCGGACAGAAAAGACCAGACAAGAGGCAGAAACTGTGCAAGAGAGGCGCTTGTCTCCGGCATAAAACCGGATTTCCGCGTAAATTATCAAAATGAACACGGAATACACCTTTCCCCATCGCCACATTCTGGGCATGGACCAGTTTTCCCGGGAAGACATCACCCATATTCTGGAAACAGCCGAATCTTTCCGGGAAATTTCCGAGCGCTCTATCAAGAAAGTGCCGGTGCTTCGGGGCCGCACAGTGGTCAACCTGTTTTTTGAACCCTCCACGCGCACCCGGACTTCCTTTGAAGTGGCTGCCAAGCGTTTGAGCGCGGATACCTTCAACTTCAGCGCTTCAACCAGCAGCGCCACCAAGGGCGAAACCCTGATCGATACAGCCCGCAACATCTCTGCCATGCGCCCGGACGTCATCATCCTGCGCCATGCAGCAGCAGGCGCTTCTGAACTCTTGAGTCGCCACGTGTCAGCGGCAGTGGTCAACGCAGGCGACGGCGCACACCAGCATCCCTCGCAGGGGCTTCTGGACCTGCTCACCGTGCGTCGGCACAAGGGACGTCTGGATGGGCTAAAAATCGCCATCATTGGCGACATCACCCACAGCCGCGTTGCCCGTTCAGACATTCTGGGCTTTACGACCATGGGTTCGCAGGTTTTTGTGTACGGCCCGGCCACCCTGATTCCGATGCACATTGAAAGCCTAGGCGCAATCCGGGCACGCAGTCTGCACGAGGCGCTGGACCAGGCTGACGTGGTCATGGCGCTTCGCATCCAGCAGGAACGGCTGCATGAGGCGCTTTTGCCGTCTCTGCGGGAATACGCGCAACGCTTCGGCATTGGGGATGGGCCTCTGGGATGGGCACGGGAGGACGCCATCATCATGCACCCTGGCCCCATCAACCGCGGGGTGGAAATCAGCCCGGAAATTGCGGATTCAGAACGCTCCGTCATTCTGGACCAGGTCACCAACGGCGTGGCGGTGCGCATGGCGCTCTTATACCTTGTGGGGACAGTCTAATGGCACAGACATGGCTTCTTGAAAAAGGCCGCATTCTGGATCCGGGAAGCGGCAGGGATGAACAGGCGGATCTGCTCATTGTTGACGGCAAAATTGCTCCTCCCGACGCACCTGTCCCGCCGGACGCCCAGCGCATTGACGCCACAGGTCTCTGGGTGACGCCCGGTCTGATTGATATGCACGTGCATCTGCGCGAGCCGGGGCAGGAGTACAAGGAAGACATCCAGTCCGGTTGCCGGGCAGCGGCAGCAGGTGGCTTCACGGCAGTGGCCTGTATGCCGAACACCAAACCTGTCAACGACAATGCGGCAGTCACCCGTCTGATTCTGGATAAGGCCCGGACAGCAGAGGCCCGGGTGTATCCTGTTGGCGCGATCAGCCAAGGCAGTCGCGGCGAGATGCTGGCAGATTTTGGCGAATT
>CAMNHX010000399.1 GCA_946539945.1 uncultured Desulfobulbus sp.
AAGCCTTGGTGGCATGACCGCACTCGCCGATAACGATCTTTTTCACGCCCAGCTTCTTGGCTGCTGCCATGTGCTTGAGCGCGATACGGGCCAACTGCGCGTCATCGTAGAAGAGACCGTAGTTCACACCATCATAGCCCAACAGCTCGCTGGACATGGTCCAGGACAGACCTGCCTCCTGGAAGATGATGCCAAAGGAGGCCACGTTTTCCGCCCACTTGACGATCTCGCCAGCGTTGTGCAGAAGCAGGATGTCTGCGCCCTGCACGTCAAAGGGGGTGGTGAAGTTCACGCCGGTCAGTTCGCTGAACTGCTCGTCAATGCCGGCCATGTTCTCCTTGACTACCTCCGGATTCATGCCCGTGGAAGACCCGGCCTTCATGTGGTTCTGGGTTCCCTTCTGGTGCAGTTCCGGCGGATAGATGCCCATTTCCTGGCTGAAGAGCTTGCGCAGTTCACGGGCAATGAGACCGTTGTCCACGCCAATGGGGCAGGTCTGGGCGCAGCGGCGGCAGAGGTTGCAGCGGTAGGACAGCTCGGCCAGACGCGCCACGGTCTTCCAGTTCAGGTGCATATCGCCGTAGCGCCACTTGGCCAGAGGCTCTTCCTTGACATACTGCTTGTAGATGCGGCGGAAAATTTCAGACCGGTAGTTGGGCCGGTACATCTCGTTCTTGCCAGACATCTCGTAAAGGTGGCAGGCAGCGGAGCAGGAGTTGCACTGCACGCAGTTGTTCATGCTGGTTTCCAGCATGGGCAGGCAGGTCCAGTTGTTTTCCTTGGTAAAGAGCTTGCGCACGCCAGCCAGAAACTTGTTGACCAGTTCCTCTTCCTCTTCCCGGCTCTTGGGTTTGGGGATATTCAGCACACAGACGTCGTCCAGAATGCAGGCGGTATTTTCCTTCTGCTCATCGGTAAAGGGCTTCCACGGTTCAGCCTTGACATCCAGAGGCAGCACAGGCACATCGTTGATGTCAATGCTGACCATCTGGCCTTCGACAGTGGAAACGTCGGTCAATTGCAGCGTATCGTTTTTCATGATTCTGTCGTCCTCCTGGTCCTCTTATTTCTCAATTTCAGGGTTGGAAGTGGCCACGTCAACCCAGTTCTTCTGGCCGTTGCTGCCGATGTGGGCTGCAGCCCAATCCACCTTGTACTGCAGGGATTCCATGATCTTCTGCTGGTTGCTGCTGCTGAACGAGGTGGGCGTATCTCCCCAGCGGATGTCATGATACATGTAGTATTTCAGGATCAGATGCTGCATATTGGTGATCGGAATCCAGAGCATCAGGGCAAAGCCCACCAGCAGGTGCAGACCAAACAGGGTGCTGTTGAGCGGTTCCCAGTGGAAGGTGATCAGGCCATACATGAAGGTCTGGGCTTTTTCAAAGAAGCTGGGAGTGAAGAGGCAGGCCAGGAAGCCCAGAATGCCGAAGACGACA
Organism: uncultured Desulfobulbus sp.; assembly: GCA_946539945.1. Lineage (GTDB taxonomy): Bacteria > Desulfobacterota > Desulfobulbia > Desulfobulbales > Desulfobulbaceae > Desulfobulbus. The sequence goes on from CAMNHX010000399.1 coordinate 1,443, forward strand.
AAAGCGCCCAGGTTCAGGTAATGCTCATTGGTGGTGTAGCGCTTCAGGCCAGAGTCCTGTCTGCGACGCCGGATCAGGGCCAGACCACCCACGATGATGCAGAAGGAGCCAAAGAGTGCGCTGCCGTCAATGATATTGCCAATGGCAGTCATGAGCAGACAGTCCGGGCAAACACCGAAGAGTTGCAGGAAGGCTGAAACGATCAAAATGATCGTGCCGCCCATGAGCAGGTACATCCCCAGATGGAAGGGATAGGTGCAGACCCACAGCTTGAGGTTGTGTTCAAAGGTGGCGTGCAGGAAGAGTACCTCTTCCAGAATGCCCTTGATGTCGCCCAGATGGTCGACGTGGCGTTTTTGCTCCCACCAGTTCACTTCTTCCATGAAGCTGCCGCCGTGGTTGGCTCTTTCTCCTTCATGGGGAACAGGGTACAGCTCCCAGCGGATGTGCAGGGGGCTGCCGTCGCGATAGGCCTTGATCTTCATGAAGGCTAGGACGATGAAGCCGATGAATGCCAGGTAGCCAAGAAGGTAAAACAGGGTTGTCATGCGTTTCCTCCGAGATGCCGCAGAATGATGTTTTGGCGAACGAGGGTTCAGGCCCACAGGACCTGTCGCCGCCAGCCTTGCACACAAACAAGAGTTGGACTGACACAGGAACGCCGCTGCCCACGCTGGCAGGCGGAAGGCGCGGCAGAGTTTCAGTAGCTTAAATGACAGGAAAACTCAAGAAAATGTACAGCGGCACAGGCAAAAAAATCTTCTGCATATGCAGGCGGCTGTCCCGGAAAACAGTCTTTTGCCACTTGCCTCGCAAGGATGCGTGCCAGGGGCTGCGTTCTGCTGACGGACCGCTTTGCCTTTGCAAAATTTCGCAAAACCGGTGTTGAACTGGTACAAAGCGCGGGTTCTCGTCCGTGCCCGTGGCAAAAGGTGCAGGTCGGGCAAGAAACCACGAACAAACACTCCGGGGAAGCCTGTTGCTTCCCCGTTCAAGCGCTCTCTCAAGCGTACAAGTCTCCATGAAAAAGTATAAAGATTACTACAAGATTCTGGGTGTGGAACGGGATGCCAGCCTCAAAACGATCAAGCCGGCTTACTGCAAACGGGCGCTCACATACCATCCTGACGTGAACAAGGCTTCCTACGCTGAAGA
>CAMNHX010000400.1 GCA_946539945.1 uncultured Desulfobulbus sp.
CCATGACTGCTTTCACCGTGCTGGCGCACTGGAAAGCCTTCAGCGCTTCGCGCTGTACAAACAGGCAGAGGCGAGAATCCTGCCGGGACAGTCCTGCACCATCGGCAGCATCACCTACAGCAGGGCAATCTGGCAACCGTGTTGGACGAGATCCATCGCCTCGAGGGTCTGTTGGCCCAGGCAGACATGGCCGCACAGGGCGGCCCTTTCCAGCACGCCACCGCCATCTTTGGAGACCGCCGGTGATCACACCCCCTTTGCCCTCCTCCCCCGCCTTCAGGCAGGGGAGGAGGGCAAATCCAGTGCGGTTTCTCTTGCACCTTGCGGAATTTCCGTATTTTATACGTTGCGATCCGCTCCGGCGGACACTTCCCCAAATCCCTGTTGGTGCTGGCCTGACAGGCCGCCCAATGCCGCGCCAATCTTTTCAGCCACCACGAGGTACATACATGGATTTTCAGGAAAACACGACGCTTCAAGGTCTTGAGCGCCTGCGATCCGAGTCGCTGGACGCAGGCGGCCCGACCCGCAAGGACGAGCAGCACAAAAAAGGCAAACTCACCGCACGGGAACGCATTGACCTGCTCTTGGACGAAAACACCTTTGAAGAGTTTGATGTCTTCAAGGCCAGCCGCAGGGCTACCCTGAACGCAAAGGAAAAAAACTATCTGGGCGACGGCGTCATCACTGGTCACGGGTCCATTGATGGTCGCGAGGTCTTTGTCTTCAGCCAGGATTTCACTGTTCTGGGCGGCTCTCTGGGCGAGGCCCATGCCCAGAAGATCTGCAAGGTCATGGACTATGCGGTCCGGGTGGGCGCACCGATTATCGGCATCAACGACTCTGGCGGCGCGCGCATTCAGGAAGGCGTGGACGCGCTTGCCTCCTACGGCGAGATCTTTCAGCGCAACGTCTGGGCCAGCGGCGTGGTTCCGCAGATCTCCTGCATCATGGGGCCTTGCGCAGGTGGCGCAGTGTACAGCCCCTCCATGACTGACTTTGTCTTCATGGTGGAAGACACCTCCTATATGTTCGTCACCGGTCCCAGTGTGGTCAAGACCGTGACCCATCAGGACATCAGCGCGGAAGACCTGGGCGGCGCGGAAGTCCACGCCACCATTAGTGGCGTGACCCATTTCACTGTACCCAACGACATCCTCTGCCTGCGCGAGGTGCGGCGACTCATCAACTACCTGCCCTCCAGCAACCGGCAGCGCGGCCCGATCCACGACTTGAGCGATGCAGCCAACCGCACGGATCCAGCCCTGGATCACCTTGTGCCTGCCAACTCCAACCAAGCCTATGACATGAACGTGCTCATCCGCAGCATTCTGGACGGTGCAGAGTTCATGGAAGTCCACGCCCGCTTTGCCCGCAACATCATCTGCGGCTTTGGCCGTTTGGGTGGCCAGACCGTGGGCTTGGTCGCCAATCAGCCCGCTGTGCTGGCAGGCGTTCTGGACAGTGATGCCTCCTTCAAGGCTGGCCGCTTTGTGCGCTTCTGCGACACCTTCAACATTCCGATCATCTCCTTGGTGGACGTGCCTGGCTTCATGCCCGGGCCAGACCAGGAGCACGGCGGGCTGATCCGCCACGGGGCCAAGCTGCTCTACGCCTTTGCCCGGGCCACTGTACCGCGCATCTCGGTGATTGTGCGCAAAGCCTATGGCGGCGCCTATATTGTCATGAACTCCAAGCATATCCACTGCGACGTCAACTTTGCCTGGCCCACGGCAGAGATTGCGGTCATGGGGCCAAAGGGCGCGGCAGAGGTTCTCTATCACCGGGAAATCTCCAAGGCCAGCAACCCGGAAGCCATGCTGAACGAAAAAATGGAAGAGTACCGCACCTCCTTTGCCAATCCTTTTCTGGCAGCCAAGCGCGGCTACATAGACGACGTGATCTTCCCTCGTGATACCCGGGTCCACCTGATCCGCGCCCTGCAGATGCTGGACGGCAAGCGCGGCGAAGAACCTGATCGCAAACACGGAAACATTCCCCTGTGAGGTGAGCCATGTTCAACAAAATCCTGATTGCCAACCGGGGAGAAATCGCGGTCCGCATCATGCGCACCTGCAACCGCATGGGCATCAACACTGTGGCAGTCTTCTCCGAGGCGGACAGCGGCAGTGTCCACCGGCATCTGGCCGACGAGTCTGTCTATATCGGCAAGTCGCCTGCGCAGCAGTCCTACCTGAACGCTGACCGCATTATCAAGGCTGCGCTGGATACCGGGGCCAAGGCCATTCATCCGGGTTACGGCTTTCTTTCGGAAAACGCGGCCTTTGTTCGCGCTGTCACAGAGGCAGGTCTGGTTTTCATCGGCCCGCCCGTCAAGGCGGTGCAGCTGATGGGCGACAAGATCGCGGCCAAGGAACTGGCCAAAAAGGCAGGACTGCCCATTATTCCCGGCCCTGTCCAGACCATTGACAGCCTGGAAGAGGCTTTGAGCGTGGCCGAGGAGATCGGCTATCCGGTTCTTCTGAAACCTGCGGCAGGCGGCGGCGGCAAAGGAATGCGCATTGTCCAGGACCCTGCCGCCATGCAGGCCGCCTTTACCAGCAGCAGTCTGGAGGCGGCAAAAGCCTTTG
>CAMNHX010000401.1 GCA_946539945.1 uncultured Desulfobulbus sp.
CCGTGCCTTTTTTGTGATCAATGTCACCCGCAACGCTTGCAGCTTGAGGGGCAGAAGTGAGCAGGAACCACTGGGCGAGTTTCCTTGTGATCTTTGGTATAGCGGCAATGGTGTATCCTTGTACCAAGTCGGTCTCTTTTGTATCTTTACACAATCAGCAATCCAGCATAGCCCACAACCTGTGCCGTGTCACCACTGACCTCACCGGAATCCGTGTGGCACACGAGTTCCGCGCCCTGCGCACCCAAGAGACGAGCCAGAAAAAGCGTGGTTGTAACCGGAAGAACGCCGCACATACTGATCCGCTCCTGCTGCACAACCGCAAGGAGTCCCGGCGCATCCAGAGCCAGCACACGGTCAAGCGCGGCGCTATCCTTGCGCTGGCAGGTTTCGTGGGACTCGTAATGGTTCATGTCCGTGGATGCCAGTACCAGCACTAGCTGACCGTATTCAGCCAGAGCCTGATGCAGACCTTCGGCCAGTTCCCGGCAATTTTCCAGTGTCATGCCTCCCAGACAGAGCGCTGCCACGCGCAGGCACGGCTGGAGCGCACGCAGAAAGGGCAGGAGCACTTCCAGCGAATGCTCGCGTCTGTGCGCTTCGCGGTCTTCCTGGGCAAAGCGGCAGTGCCGCAGGATGGCTTTGCAGAGTGCCTCCTCACGGGGAATATCTGCGCCTGGAATTTGCCAGTCATCCGGCGACAGGGCACACCCATAACCCAATCCGGTATGGTTGGGACCCAACAACAGCACACTTTCAGGAATGCGAATCCGGGCCAGGGTTTCACCCGCAACGCGACCGGAATACACGTAACCCGCATGGGGTGCGACAGCGGCCAGCGCGGACTGCGAGGGAGAGTCTGCCATCGGCGGCAAACAGCGGGACACTTCATCTGCCAGTGCTTTGGGATCAGCAGGGTAAAAGCGCCCGGCAGCAACAGGTGGACGCAGCATGATCAACCTCCCTGTTGCACAAATTCCCAGACAGTCCCCTTGGGGCTGTCTTTCAAGGCTATGCCCTTGGCCAGCAACTGATCACGGATGGCGTCAGAAGCGGCCCAGTCCTTGGCCTTGCGGGCTGCTGCCCGCTCGGCAATCAGACGCGCAATTTCTTCTTCCAAAAGCCCCAAGGCAGCCAGTTTTTCGGCTGTCTCGCCACAGCCCTGCTCCCAAGTACTCTGTCGCAGGATGCCCAGAATGGCGCCCAGTTCCCGCAGTTCTGCTGCTGCCTGATGCAGCTTCTTCAAATCACTCATCGCGGCCTGTTCTGGCAAAAGTTCCAGCACCTGATTCAGCGACTTGACCACCTCAAACAGATGCCCAATGGCCCGGGCAGTGTTGAAATCGTTGTCCATAGCCTCGTAAAAACGGGACTTCAAACCAGACAGCAAGGCTGCACCGGTTTCCGTAATGCAGCCCTCCCCGTCGTGACTGCCGGTTTTGGGCAGGGCCTCAAGGCGCTGCACGCAGGCGTAGAGCCGCGACAGCCCGGTAGTGGCATCGTGCAGGGCGCTTTCGTTGAAGTCCAAGGGCGAGCGATAGTGCGCGGAAAAGATGAAGAGCCGCAGCACCTCTGCCGGATACCTGGCCAGCACGTCGCGGATGGTCAGGAAATTGCCCAGCGACTTGGCCATTTTTTCATTCTTGATGGTGACAAAACCGTGGTGCATCCACAGACGGGCAAAGCCCTTGCCCGTGGCTCCGCAACTCTGGGCGATCTCGTTTTCATGGTGCGGAAACACCAGGTCCTTACCGCCGCCGTGGATGTCAAATTCGTTGCCCAGATATTTCCGGCTCATGGCCGAGCATTCAATGTGCCAACCCGGACGCCCCGGTCCCCAAGGGCTGTCCCACTGCGGTTCACCGGGCTTGGCTGCCTTCCACAGGGCAAAGTCCATCGGGTTCTGCTTGCTCTCGTTGACCTCCACCCGGGCGCCGGCCATCATGTCGTCCAGGGTACGGCCTGCCAGTTTGCCGTATTCCCTGAAACGTTCCACCCGGAAGAACACATCCCCCTCTGCGGCATAGGCCAGCCCCTTGTCCATCAACTCGCCAATCAGCGCGATCATTTCAGGGATATGCGCGGTTGCGCGTGGCTCCACGTCAGGCCGGAGCGTACCCAGGGCATCCATGTCCGTGTGGAACTCGTCAATGAAGCGTTGGGCAAGCTCGGCAGGATCCACGTTCATCTTGTGGGCGCGGGCAATGATTTTGTCGTCCACATCCGTGAAGTTGCGGACAAAAGTCACCTTGTAACCCCGATGGCGCAGATAGCGCACCACCATGTCAAAGACCAAAGCCGAGCGGGCGTGCCCGATATGGCAGTAATCGTAGGAGGTAATGCCGCAGGCGTAGAGTTTGACGTGCCCTGGGTCCAGCGGTTCCAGCGGCTCCTTGGAGCGGCTCATGGTGTTGTATATGGTGATTGCCATGCTTGTATTCTCCGAAAAAGATGAAAGCGGCTTCTGCCGCGCCTGCCCATCCTGTCCTGAAGGACGGTGTTTACGCCGTACCAGCTCAAGGAAGAGTCTATTTTGACATCCTCCCCCGCCTGAAGGCGGGGGATTCCTACCGCGTTCAGGAGCAAG
>CAMNHX010000402.1 GCA_946539945.1 uncultured Desulfobulbus sp.
CTCTCTGCCTCCACTTGCCTCGCTCAAAAACTGTCCTCCAACCTGTTCTCACAGGCAACCGGGGCAGTAGGATACCTTGTCTGTACAGAGAGAGTGCTGCTCCTTGCGCTCCCAATTCCCCCTTTTCCCTTGTTGCTCCCTGTGCCTCTATGGTATTTGTGGGCCAAATCCGCAATGATTCCCCCCTCAAAACACCGTCCTGCCGGAGGAAGAGCCATGCCAAAACAGAAACAGATTACTGGTCAGGAAGCCCTGGACAAACTCATGGAAGGCAACCGCCGCTTTGTGACCGGGCAACTGCTCCATCCGCACCGCACCGAAGAGGCGCGTCTGGGGCTGGTTTCCGGGCAAAGCCCCTGCGCGGTGATCCTCACCTGTTCGGACTCCCGCCTACTGCCAGTGGATGTCTTTGATCAGGGATTGGGCGATCTCTTTGTGATTCGCGTGGCTGGCGGCGTGCTGAACGATCAGATTATGGGCAGCATAGAGTATGCGGTGGACCACCTGAAAACGCCTCTGGTGGTTATCATGAGCCACGAGTCCTGCGGCGCGATTACCGCTGTCTCCCAGGGCGTCAAACTGCCGGGCCATACCGCAACCCTGACCCCCAGTATTGATGCGGCCCTGAAACGGGCACAGGCACAGGGCGGCAATCTGATCAACAATGCGGCCCGGGAACTGGCGCTGTCCATGGCGCAGGAAGTGACCAACTCCGAACCGATTCTGGCAGACCAGATCAAGTCTGGCAAGGTCATGGTCGTGGCCTGCTACTACGAGCTGGCTAGTGGTGAAGTTACCCTGCTGTCCAACGAGCAGGACAACATTCCCATCTATTCGCCCATTTGAACGGAGGCGCTTTGAGCTTTCCGATAGACGAGGCCATCCGCCTGCTTGAGCAGACCGTGGCCGGATTGCAAACCCCCATTGTTGATTTGATTGCGGTCCAGACCCGTGATCCCTTCAAGGTTCTGGTTGCCACCATTCTGTCTGCCCGGACCAAGGACGAGGTGACAGCCGCTGCCGCAGCCAGGCTGTTTGCCCGTGCCGAAACACCGGAAGCCTTGGCAAAACTGGGCTTGGTGGAGCTGGAAAAGCTGATCTTTCCGGTGGGCTTTTTCCGCAGCAAGGCAAAATATCTGCACGCGCTGCCTGCCGCACTGGCCGAGTGCTTTGGCGGTCAAACGCCCAGCGACATCGATGCCTTGATACAACTTCCCGGCGTGGGGCGCAAGACAGCCAACCTGGTGCGTTCCGTGGCCTTTGGGCTGCCCGCGATCTGCGTGGACACCCACGTGCATCGCATTATGAACATCTGGGGCTATGTGCAGACTGACACACCCCTGGCTACGGAAATGGCGCTCCGCGCCAAACTGCCGGAAAAGTACTGGATACGCATCAACGGGCTGTTGGTCGCCTTTGGGCAGTCCATCTGTCGTCCCATTGGCCCGCACTGTGACCAATGCCCGCTTGCCACGCTGTGTCCTCGTTTGGGTGTAATCCCGCGCAAAACCGGGCAAAAAGGAGCAGGAGGCAAGACCGCACAGAATCCGGGCAAGGAACAGCTCTTTTTTTCATGGAACGTCAACGGTCTGCGGGCTGCGCTGGGCAAGGGGCTTCTGGAAATTCTCCAGAGGACAGACGCTGACATTGTCGCCCTGCAGGAGATCAAGGCCCTGCCTGAACAGGTCCCGGAAGAGATACGCAATCTGCCCGGCTATCAGAGCTTCTGGCATCCGGCGGAAAAGAAGGGCTATTCCGGCACTGCGGTCTGGACCAGGACCGCGCCGCTTCAGGTTCTGTACGGTCTGAATGTACCGGAAATCGACCGGGAAGGCCGGGTTTTGACCCTGGAATTTGCCGACTTCTTTTTCATCAACGCCTACTTTCCCAACGCCCAGCCAGAGTTGAAGCGACTGGACTACAAACTGGCCTTTGATGCGGCCATCCTGAACCACTTGAACCGGCTGAAGGCGCGGAAAAGCGTGGTACTCTGTGGCGATTTCAACGTGGCGCATCGGGAAATCGATCTGGCACGCCCCAAAGAGAATCGGGGCAGTCCCGGCTTTTCCGACGAGGAACGCGCCTGGATGGATACGCTCCTGGCAGCCGGTTATGTGGACACTTTCAGGCAGTTCTGCCCGGATCCGGGCCACTACACCTGGTGGAGTTATCGGAGCGGCGCACGCGCAAAGAATATCGGTTGGAGAATTGACTACTTTGTGGTAGATGAGCGGAGCAGCAGCCGTGTTGCAGACGCGGCCATCTCCAGCGCCATTCACGGCTCTGACCACTGCCCAATCACGTTGCGCTTCCGCTGAACCCTGTCCGGCTGTTGGGAGCGCTTTTTCTTTTCCCTGTCCTCGCGACAAAAAACGAAAGAGAATACGAGTCAAAGATTGTATCTTTTCTTAAAAATAGTTTGTCTTAATTGTATGGATAAGTTATACTGACTTTCTACTTCAGTACTTCAGTTGTGAGAAGAGTGGTGAAGTACAGTCCAAGATTGATCCAGTTCATTTGAACCGTGTACATGGAAAGGAACCGTGTACATGGAAAGGAACCGTGTACATGGAA
>CAMNHX010000403.1 GCA_946539945.1 uncultured Desulfobulbus sp.
CACAGCCCGGTCAAGAAAAAGGGAGCTTCACCGCCTGCCGTGCAGTCTCACCATCTCAAGCCTTGCTCCTTGCGGACAAGGCTGTTGAAACCGGCTCGCACCTTTGCTTGCAGGACAGGTCTGCCGCAAACAGCGAATACCCCAAACCCGCACAAGAGCCAGCCGCTTCAGCGCTGTTTTGCCGCCCTGTTCCTCGTACCTCTGTCTTGCAGCAGCCGGATGATAGCGGCAGAGTCCTCTGCGGAAACCTCCTCATCGTCCATGAAGTCGGGATTCCGGGCGTGCCACAGTGCGTCGTGTCCTTCCCGGTCTTTCAGTGTGGTATCCGCGCCAGCAGACAGCAGGACCTTGAGCGCCTCGGCATTGCTTTTTCCTGCCGCGCACATCAGGGGCGTGAGGCCAGAGGGATTTGCGGCGTTCACGTCCGCACCTGCGGACAGCAGCACCCGGATGACACCCGGATTCCTGTTCCACCTTGCCGCACGCATCAGCGCTGTCTCGCCCAGATCATTTCTGACGTTGGCCTTGTCGCCCGCAGACAGCAGCGCTTTGACCACTTCAGGGCTGCCGTGACCAGCCGCGTACATCAGCGCCGTGTTGCCAGCTTCGTTTCTGGCTTCCCTCTCCGCGCCAGCAGCCAACAGTGCCCGGACCACCCCGGGATGCTCGTTTCCCATAACCGCGACCATCAATGCGGTAAAACCGGCTTTATTTTTGGCCCTTGGGTTTGCGCCCTCTGTCAGGGCTTTCCGAACCGCTTCAGGTGAACCTTCCCAGCACAGTTCGATGAACTCCGCATCCGGCATTGCGGCGCAGGCAGGTGCAACCGCCAGGCAGAGTATTGCGAGGCACAACGTGAACAGTATTGCGCAGGGAACAGGACTTTGGGGTTTGTGTTGTTGTGTGTTCATGGTTTGTTTCCCGCTGAAAAAGAGTGGTGCAACGGCATCACTTGACAGTTGACTTCCTACCGCGTTCAGGCAAGTTGGGCCAGACCTGAATCACTTCGAAGGCTTCCTGCCCTCCTGGCTTCAGGACAGGCTTGCTCTGTCCAGTGCGCTCAAAACCAGATCAGCGCTGTGTACAGCCTGGAGCGGCAAGGCGTGGTCGTGGATGATTTGGGCGAGTTGCAACAGGCATCCCGGACAGCCGGTGGCTACAAGGTCTGCCCGGACTGTGGCCAGGGCTTCAGCCTTGCGGGTGGCAATCCGCCCGCTCAAGGCAGCCTGACTGACCGCAAAGGTTCCGGCCAAACCACAGCAGAGCGCAGCGCCCTTCTGGTCCACAAAGTCCACATTGGGCAAGGCGCGTAACAGTTCGCGAGGTTCCGCAACAGTGCCCCGGTTTTTCAGATGGCAGGGATCGTGCCAGCACACGCGGATGCTGTTCCTGGTTCGGGGCAGTCTGGCAAAGGTTTCCAGATGCCCTGCCTGCTTCAAAAAAACGTGGAAATCCACACATTTTGCAGGCAGGGTCTCTGCGGCACTGTCCTGCATTTCCGGGTAAAAATGGCTGATCATGCCACCGCAGGAGGCGCAGGCTGTAATGACCGCATCGGTTCCGGCAAAGGCAGTGGCATTGACTGTCGCAAGTTCCGTTGCCAATGCGCCCTGACCGGAACTGATCGCTGGCATACCGCAACAGCACTGGGTCCGGGGCGTCAGCACGGTATGGCCCAAACGGTGCAGGACCCGCACCACTGCTGCGCCGCTTTCAGGGTACAGATAGCTGAAGCTGCATCCGGCAAAAAAACCGAGGCAAGGCTTGCCGGGATCACCGTCAAGCTGTTCTGGCACAAGGTCAAAGAGCGTGTGGGCGGGCAGGGAGGGCACAAGGCGCTTTTGCAGGTTCGGACTGCCAAAACGCAGGTGCAGACCGCTGCTGGCTGGAATCTTGCGCAAAAACAGGGGAGCCAGATGCCGGGCACTTCCGTACCAGCGACGGACAAGCCGGGGATGGCCGGTCAGCGCGGCTACGCCCCGGCCCACTGCGCCTGCCCCCTGCTGTGCCGTGATGTCCCGGCGGGCTGCGGCCACGATGGCAGCAGTGGGGGTCTGGTTCGGACAGCTCCGGGTGCAGGTCCCGCAGAGCAGGCAGGAGGAAAAGGCCTTTTTGCTTGCCGCGTCCAGTTCCAGACGACCTGCCAGCAGTTCGGCGGCCAGTTCCACCTTGCCCCGCGCCACATCGCTTTCCTGACCGCTTTCCCGATACACCGGGCAAGTGGCCTGACACGCGCCACAGCGCACACAGGCTGCCAGTTCAGGGCTGTAGTCTGTCAGACTTTTCAAGGGCATATCGTGTCCTTCCGCGCAAACCTGCGCCTGGCTGTTTATGCTGGAAATCCTGCTTTGGTTTCTGCTGTCTTGAAAACGGTTTTGTTTGGAACTGGCGCTCCAAATCCGAGCCAAGCTCTCGTTAGAGCATTTCCGTTTTCACTTTGTATGTCATGCTGAGCGAAGCGAAGCATCTCCTGCCGTCTTCCCGGTGTTCTCTATGACTGCTTTCACCGTGCTGGCGCACTGGAAAGCCTTCAGCGCTTCGCGCTTC
>CAMNHX010000404.1 GCA_946539945.1 uncultured Desulfobulbus sp.
GTGGACTATTTCCTGAAAAAATACTCGGCGCGTCTGGGCAAGGGGGTCCACCCCATGTCCTCCTACGCGCTGAAAGTCCTGATGCAGTACGATTTTCCGGGCAACGTGCGCGAGTTGGAAAACATCATTGAGCGCGGCGTGGCCATGTCCAGCTCCAACATTATTCTGCCCGACAACCTGATCCTGTCTTCGCACCGCAAGAAAAGTTCTGGCGCGGACAGTGGAACCGGAGAGGGCGAGTCTGCTGCAAGGCCAGTGCCTGCGCCTTCCCCTCCACCCGCAACAGAAACCGCCTTGACAGCGCCCTCTGCCGTTGCGCTGTCTGGTGATAGAACGGCAGAGGCCCTTCCCCCGGAGCAGGAGATCTTTCTGGCTGCCAAAAACGATGCTGAACTGTACGAGCGTGGACTGGACGAGGTTCTGGAAGATCTGGAGCGCCGCATCATCCTGCACGCCCTGGCACAGTGTGGCAACTCCAAGACAAGGGCTGCGGAACTGCTGAAGTTGAGTTTCCGCAGTCTGCGCTACAAGACCAAAAAATTGGGCATCGACTGAATCCTTCAGACCAATGCCTCTACCGCGCATCCCGGCCAAAGCCTTGCGAACACGCCATGAAAGCCTTTCTTATCCAGTTCTTCCAACCGATTGAGGACAGTGAGGCCGCAACCCGCAAGCACCTGCTCTGGTGGATACTCCTGCGCATTCTGCTGATGTGTCTGCTCTGCGTCCTTGCCGCCATTTTCCGCGACAAGGCCACCACTGCCATTGTGCCGCCTCTGCCCCAGACCAGCTTCTTTCTGCTGACGCTCTGCATCTTTTCCATTGTTTCAGCCCTGATCCTGCAAACCACGCTCCTTTCTGGCTGGCTGCTCCGGGGCTTTGGTCTGGCCCAACTCTGGGCAGACGCCTTTTTTGTGGCTTTCTTTGTCTATGGCACTGGGTGCAGCTATTCCGACTTCACGCCGCTCTTCATTCTGCCCATCATCACTGCCGGGCTGATCCTCTACAAACCGGGCAGTCTCATTCTGGCGACCATTTCCACCTTTTCCTATGCCGCAGTCCTCCTGATTGAACGCTACGGGCGCGTTCCCGATTATTTCTGGTTTCCAGGCACGCTGTACCGATCCCCGGAGAGTCTGACCACCTTGATGAGTCCCTTTGCCTTTTACGGTCTGCTCTTTTTCCTGGCCGCCCTTTTGAGTGGCCAGATGGGGACCAGACTGCACCGCGCCCATCTGGCCCTGAAAGCCACTACCCAAGCCTATGGCCAACTTGCCCACCTGTACCGGCAGATCTTCAACGACATTTCAACCGGCATCATTACTACAGACTCGTCAGGCCACATCAGCTCCTACAACCAGGCAGCAGAGAGCATCACCGGCTACCAGCGGGACCTGGTCTTGGGCGAGGACCTGCACCGGTATTTTCCGTCCATGTGCGAGCAGGTGATGGAAAATTCGGGACGCCATGTCTGCGACTTTGTCAAGCCGGACGGCGAAAGCATCCGCATTGGCTATTCCTGCTCGCCCCTGCGTCTGGGCATGGAAGACGCATCAGGGGAGGACGCGCCAGAAAGCCTGGCCCGGGTAATTACGTTGCAGGACATCAGCCAGATAGAGCGCATGGAGCGCCAGATGCGGGAGTCGGAAAAACTGGTGGCCATAGGCGAGATGAGCGCCATGGTGGCCCATGACTTCAGAAATCCCCTGGCCGCGATTTCCGGTTCAGCCCAGATGCTGTCCATGACCTTGGCAGATGCGCAGGATAGCTCCAGTCAGGAAGCGCTTACCCTGGCTGCCATTATTCTGCGCGAGACCGAGCGTATGGAAAAAACCATTGCCGACTTCCTCCTGTTCGCCAGACCGCAAGCGCCACAGCCGCAGTGGTTCCAGATTAGGCCAGTGCTGGAAGACCAGATGCTGCGCTTTTTGGCAGGCAAGGAGAGCTGCGCAGGCGTGAGCCTGCAATGGGAGATGCCGGTGGAGCTGCTCTTTTGGGCAGACCAGCAGCAGATTGGGGAGCTTGTTCGGCAACTGGTGGAGAATGCCGGACTGGCGACGCCGGATACGGAAGCAGTGGTCCTGATTCGGGCGCAGATGCAGCAGGACGACACAGGCGCAAGCGTACTGGTTCTGGAGGTTTGCGATCAAGGACCGGGTATCCCGGAAGAGTTGCGGGAAGAGGTCTTCCAGCCCTTTTTCTCGCGCTGCGCCAAGGGCGCTGGACTGGGCTTGGCAGTGGTTCGCCAGATTGTGCAGCAGCACCGGGGCACGGTGCGCATCGCGGCGGACGAGACCTGGTCTTGTATCGTGCGGATGGAGTTTCCGCAGCCCGTGGCCGGGTGAAAAGTCTTTCAGTGCGAAGCACGGTAAAAGGCCATCACCTGCTGTCTTCTTTGGTATTCTCCATGACTGCTTTCACTGCACGCCTTTTACCGCTTCGCTGAAAAGTCGAGCTGGAAATACAGACTGTCCAGCGAAGCGGTGAAAGGAGTAAAAAGACAAAACGGAAACGCTCCAAACAAAACCTGTTCTTTGGTGGCTATA
>CAMNHX010000405.1 GCA_946539945.1 uncultured Desulfobulbus sp.
GAAAAACTCGTTTTTGTTCCAAAATACGGGCGCTAACCCCTTGATTTTATTAGGGTGATTTTGGCCGAACAGCGTTTTTCAACGGGCTGCCAAGCCCCAAGAGTTTCAGGGTCAAGGGATCGCGTTTACCGTGGAAGAACTTGTCCAGAACCTGCTGGAACACCTGCTCCTGCGGAGCGGCAAGGGCAAAGAGGGTCATGCTGGAGCGGAGTTTCAGGTCGTCTGGCGGGCCAAAGACGGCAGTTGCGTCGCTGCTGCCCAAGGACAGAAGCAGAGCCGAAATCCTGACCAGACGCGGCCCCAGCTCTGGATGCGCCAGAAAGGCACGGGCTTCAGCCAGGTCAGCAAGCGCGTAATACTGCGCGGTCGGGCTGAAGCCCAAACCGGCAAGTTGCGGGAAAATGTACCACATCCAGTGACTGCGCTTGCGTCCGCCAGCCAACTCGGCCCAGGCAGTCTCATACGCGCCCGCCTGGGCTGCCACAAAACGGGACAGGCTGTCCTGTTGCGCAAAAGGTGTCATCTGTTCGTCCTCTCTTCCTTGAAGCCTCTGTTCAACGCAGGAACTTGCCCGTGAAAGGCTCTCCCTTCCCAACAGGCTTCTGCTGAATCCGCTGTGCGCTCCTCTCTGTTCACACTTCCCGGATGACTGCCGATGGCTCAATGGAGGCAGCCTGCCAGGCTGCCCGGGCCGAAGCCAGCATGGACAGCAGGACCACAATCCCGGCAGCAGCCAGTATTTCCAGAAAAGACAGACGGCACAGGGTCAGACCGCCGCTCTGGCTGGCAAACAGGCTGTCAATGCCCAAACTGACCGCCAGATAGAGCGCACCTGCTACAACAATGCCGCAGGCTGCGGTGCAGAGCGTTTGCGCAAGCGGGTAACAGAGTAGGGAGACTCGAGAAAAACCCAGAAGCCGGAGCATTCCCAGCATCCTGTCCTTGCGCCTCACCGCACCCTGCACTGAACTTAAGGTAAAGGCCGCAAAGCCTGTGCCCACTGCCAGAGAAATAATCAGAATGACCCGGGAAATGGCCCCGGCCAACTCGCGGATCCCCGCAATTTCCCGGGCACGGGTACGCGCCTCCACGTGCCTGGCGTCCAGCGCCGCAGCCAGGCCCTCAACGGCGTCCAGATCCTGGGCATAGAGACGAAAGGAGGCAAACTTGCGCTCGCCCTCACCACGGGGATTGCCGGTCCAGCCCCGGTCCGGCGCAGCCAGATAGTCCCGGTAATCCTGAATGTCCTGCAAGACCTGCAGCGGCAGAAAACCCAGAACGCGGTTTGAGGCGCTCTCTGGCAGTACGCCGCTGACCCGGAATTCGAGTACAACCGATTCCAGCCTGCCTTCAGGCGTGCGACGCCCCAGACTGGCTGACAGCATGGCTCCATCCTGCACGCCCAACACCTGCGCTGCCTTGGCACTCAAGACCAGTTCCGGGACCTTGCCGTCCTGCGGGACAGCAAGCCGGTAGTGTTCCAGCACCGGCTCGCCCGGCGCACAAGGTTCTATCTGCACGCTGCGTCTGGCTGTGGGGCTGTCCAGGCTGATGTCCGTAGCAATGTCGCGGGTGCGGCCAATGGCAAAGCGTGCGCCCGGAAGCTGCCGCAGTTCCTCGATAAAGTCCGGGGAAAAGGTGCCTTCACTGCCTGAGCCGGCAGGCATAATCACCAGAACTGCCGGGTCTTGCAGGAGCTTTTCCCGCATACTCTCCACCACCCCGTTTTTCACGCCCTGCAAGACCAGAAGCGGGGCCAGCATACTGGCCAGCGCCAGCACTGCGCAGAGGGAAAGTGCAGCTTCGTACCGCCAGTCTGTCAGGGCCAGCCTTGCGGACAGAGCAACCTTGTTCAGCATGGCAGAACCTCCGGATCAGGCGGGAGCGGCTGGCTGGCTGGCAGTTCCCGGATGCCGTCGTCCAGCACTGCGGTGACGCCTTCTTCCGATTCTTCCATGAGAAAGGGCAGTTCCGTCAGACCGCCGCCCCGTGCCCAGTCAAGGTCGTGCGTTACCATGACCAGGGTGCCGCCCTGCTCCTCCACAGCGCGGAGAAAGGCTTCCATCACCTTGGCAGCGTGGACCGGGTCCAGGGCTGCGGTTGGCTCGTCGGCCAGGATGAGTTCAGGTCGGGGAGTGAGCGCCCGCACAATGGCTACGCGCTGGCGCTCGCCCACAGAAAGCGTGGCGGGCATGGCCTGCAAAAGATGCCCTATGCCCAGTTGCCCGGCCAGAGCGCTGGCGCTCTCCCTGGCCTCGTTTTCGTTGCGCCGGCCCATACGGGCGGTGAGCAGCATATTGTCCAGCACGTTCAAAAAGGGCAAAAGTCCGCCGGTTTGCAGAACATAGCCCATGTGCTGGAGTCGCAGGGCAGCCATATCGTCCAGCCTGTGCTTTTGCCAGAGCTGGAGCGCATCCACGCTTTTGCCTTCTGGCGCAAAGGCAAAGGCGTCAGCGCTGTCCGGCTCCAGAGCCAGCCCCAGCAGGTCCAGCATGGTACTCTTGCCGCAGCCGCTTGGTCCGGTGACAGCCAACCGCGCTCCTTTG
>CAMNHX010000406.1 GCA_946539945.1 uncultured Desulfobulbus sp.
GAGTATTCTGATTTTCCATAAAAAACAAGCGGTTATTATCTGGAGGCGCGATTTGTGCAGCTTGAGAAGCGCGGTGTTTTCCGCCGTTTTGCCTCCTGCGTTTTCTGGACTTTTTCGATGACTCACAGCATCGTCGAATAATCCTTGGAGTATCAGAAACCAGCTATTGCATAAATCTAATTTCTTATTGCAAAACCTATGAGACAGTAGTGCAATTGAGTGGTAAATAAACAGATTGTTTTGCTGAACGAAAACCTCACCTGTCATTTTTCTCGCGCGTGACCAAGCGCCACACGAAGGAAACACAATCCCGGCTTATGGACCAGGCCCCTTTGATAATCTGACAGCAGTTCCCTATGATTTCCATGATCTGGCTGAACACCGTATCTCCCCTGGAGAATGACGAGTAATCCGCGCACAGGATACCCATCAACCTATACAAGAGAAAGAGTATCACCAGCGGGATGACTACAATCGTCATTGCCAGCAGAGTGACAAGATGAAAGAGTTTATCTGTGGCGCGGTCTGCACTCTCTACCATCCTTGTGAGTGTGGGACCAATCAGGTTGAGCGCGGCTTTGATCTTTTCCGTAGTCTGGGAGAGTTGGTCCTTTGACCGCTCCCACATACTGCTTTCCTTGCCAGACTTGTCCTGTGCGCTGTCGAGCGTTGTTTGCAGGATGGCCATTTGTGCCTTGTCCTGTTCCACTTCCTGCAAAATGCGCTCATATTCACCATTCAGATAGGCGCGTTCCACATGGGTGGTCACCAGCGCTGTGCATGGAAAAAAAAGCCAAGCGGTCAGGGCTGCTTGGGTGAGAAACAGACCTGCTGGTTTGGCCCAAGGTAGCCGCCCCATGCTGAAGATGTGCAGCAATCCCAGAAGCAGGGCAAGGGGCAGACAGACCTTGAAGCAGACCCAAGAAACCATGCCAATGGACAGTTTTTCCACAATGGTCAGTCCCAGAATCGCGTACAGAGCTTCGCTGACCCGACCAAGTGAGTCATGGCCCGCTGCCAGAGCTTCAAACGGGGAAAAGGACATACCCAGACCGACCAGCGGTACAGAACCTTCCAGTTCAATCCGTTGCGCGGTGGAGATAGTCTTTGTCAGCGTGTTGGCGGTCCCGTAGGCTTCAGAGACTTTGGTCAGAGTCCTGTCACAACTGTTCCTTGCGAGCGTTTCGGTCTGTCCAATGACAGGAATCAGGCGGTTGGCGTTTACTCCTATACGGATGGGCGTAATCTACAAAAAGACAAAAAGACCGGCAAAAACCAGCGTCCAAAAGGCGGGTACATATATAGACTTAATCGTTGCTTGAGTGTGCATCCAAACTTCCTCCTTGCAGAAAGGGTAGATTGGGAAAAAACCTGTCAACTTGAGGTGGCAGACTCTGAACAGGCATTGCAGACAGGCACTTCAACTGCCGCAGATTCGCGGATTCATTGTTGATCCCTATTCAGAAAACCCAACGGCATCTGTGCCATCCATGCTATAAAAAAGGCAATTAACCAAAAAAATGCAGAACCAAGAAATGCCCCAATCAATTTTATCTTGAAAAATAAAATCATACCAATAAGTATAAACATACAACATAAGATATACGCACGACGACCACTTAAAAGTCTTGTTGCTATTGCATTTATATCAATAGATGTATCTATCATTTTATTCGATCCTTCTCCTGATGAATCAGAGTTTACATCAAACCCTTTCAGTATCCAACGAACAGTAGTATCTATCATTTTAGTCAATCCTTCTCTTGCTGAATCAGAGTTTATACCAAACTCTTTCAGTATCCAACGAATAGTAAACCATATACCGTAAGAAAATATCCATCCAAAGACACCACCAATCACGGCATAGAGTATCATGATAAGGGGTTTACCAAAAGCAGTCGTTGCAAGTGTTGTTGACTCATGGAAAAAACCAGAAAAAAATCCTTCTACTCCAGAACTTGCTACCATTAGATCCAGCATCATGTTATTCACCATACTAAAAAATGGGTTATGTTATACTGAATGAATCGACTCTTCAGTGAAACAGTACAAGCTAATATCCCGCAATAATTGAGGATTATTCAGTCATTTGCACTTCAGGCTTTCCAGCGAAGCAGTGAAAGTAGTATTTTGCTGCTTCGCTGGAAAGGAGTAAAAAGGCAAACAGCACGCGTCCTCAACACTCCATTTGCAAGGGACTATCACTCTACCTGAATACCGTAGTTCCCGCACAGGGCCGCCAAACCACCCTGAAAACCCTTGCCTACAGCGTTGAATTGCCACTCACTCCCGCTGCGTACCAATTCACCTACGACGACTGCGGTTTCAGTGGCAAAGGATTCAGTCAGTTCAAAGCGAACCAGTTCCTTACCGCTTGCCGAGTCTTCCACCCGGATAAAGGAATTGCTCACCTGACTGAAGTTTTGCCCACGTTCCTCTGCCTCGTGAATCGTCACGGTAAAGGCGATGCGGACAATGTTTGCAGGCATTTTCCCCAGATCGAT